>CAYGHU010000103.1:0-6058 GCA_964349785.1 uncultured Dehalococcoidaceae bacterium
CTCTTCGCGCTCCCGCGCCAGATTGACGTTGAGGGCGCGACCCCCAAAGTCAGTACCGTTCAACGCGTCGATCGCCTTGTTGGCGTCGTCTCCGGACATCTCCACAAATCCAAAGCCGCGTGGCCGGCCGGTTTCCCGGTCAGTCGGCAGCGCTACCGAAAGCACCTCGCCATACTGGCCGAAGAGCTCACGGATATCGTCCTCCCGAGAGGTAAACGGAAGGTTCCCCACATAGATCCTCTGATTCAAGAACTCTCTCCACGTCGGGCTTGCCGACAACAGGCCACGCCTCAGCGGGGCCGCACCGATAGACGCTCAGGGGCTCGGCGAGGACGTCCGGGTGGAAACGGCCTCGCAGGGCGACTGAGAGGGCACAGAGCATCCATGCCCACACGTATTCTATATCCGGCGGCGAACGGTGTGTGGGCGCGGAACGCCCGCAGGCCATACACTGAAAGACTCCAATCTCACCATTGCCCACCTGACAGGGATCGCTGATGCCCCTCCGCGAGGACATACGTAACGTCGCCATCATCGCCCACGTGGACCACGGCAAGACGACGCTGGTGGACGCCATGCTGCGCCAGTCCGGCTCCTTCCGCGCGCACCAGGAGTTGACCGACCGGGTCATGGACTCGACGGACCTGGAGCGTGAGAAGGGCATCACGATCCTGGCGAAGAACACCGCGGTCCGCTACGGCGGTGTGAAGATCAACATCATCGACACTCCCGGCCACGCTGACTTTGGTGGCGAGGTGGAGCGCGGCCTGACGATGGTCGATGCCGCCTTGCTCCTCGTCGACGCGAGCGAAGGGCCTCTCCCCCAGACCCGTTTCGTCCTCCGCAAGGCGCTTGAGGCCAACATCGCGATCATTCTCGTCATCAACAAGATCGACCGGCCGGATGCGCGCATCAAGGAAGTGATCGACGAGGTGTATGAGCTGTTCCTCGACCTCGACGCCAACGAATCGCAGATCGACTTCCCCATCGTCTACTGCAACGCCCGAGCGGGCGAGGCGTCGCTTGACCCGGCGGTACCCGGCCAGAACCTGCAACCGCTCTTCGAGCTGTTGCTGTCTCACATCTCGCCGCCCGTGTACGAGGAAGGCCACCCGCTCCAGGCGCTGGTCACGAACCTCGACGCCTCGCCCTACGTCGGCCGGCTCGCGCTGTGCCGGGTGCTCCAGGGCACCATTCATCGAGGGCAGACAGTGGCGCGCTGTCGCACCGATGGCACCATCGAGCGCGTGCGGATCACGGAACTGTACGTGACCGAAGCGCTCGACCGTGTCGACGCGGAGGAGGCGGGCCCGGGCGACATCATCGCCGTGGCCGGGTTCCCCGACGTCACGATCGGCGAAACCCTTGCCGACTCCGATGACCCGCGCCCGCTTCCCGTCATTCACGTCGACGAGCCCAGCCTGTCGATGACCATCGGCATCAACACCGCGCCGCTGGCCGGCCAGGACGGCACGAAGCTCACGGCGCGCCTGCTCAAGAACCGCCTCGACCAGGAACAGGTGGGCAACGTCTCGATTCGCCTCCTGCCGGCGGATCGCCCCGACACATGGACGGTGCAGGGCCGCGGCGAGCTGCAGCTGGCCGTACTGGTCGAGACCATCCGTCGCGAAGGCTTCGAGCTCACTGTCGGCAAGCCGGAGGTCGTGACGCAGACGATCGATGGCCGTCTGTGTGAGCCGATGGAACGCCTGGCGGTGGACGTGCCAGAGGACTACCTCGGCGTCGTCACGCAGCTGCTCGCGCTGCGCAAGGGGCGGATGGAGCAGATGGTGAACCACGGGAGCGGCCGCGTGCGCACGGAGTACCTGGTGCCCGCGCGCGGTCTCATCGGCTTCCACACGGAGTTCCTGACGGAGACGCGCGGCACCGGGCTGCTGCACCACATCTTCGAGCGCTACGAGCCCTGGCATGGCGAGTTGCGCACGCGGCCCACGGGAAGCCTCGTGGCCGACCGCAAGGGCCCGACCACCGCGTTCGCGCTCCTCAATCTGCAGGAACGCGGTCAGCTCTTCCTCGGCCCCGGAGTCGAGGTGTATGAAGGCATGATCGTCGGAGAGAACGCCCGTGCCGAAGACATGGACGTGAACCCGACGAAGGAGAAGAAGCTGTCGAACATGCGCTCCTCGACCTCCGAGGAGACCGAGAAGCTGATCCCTCACCGGCAGCTATCGCTGGAGCAGGCGCTCGAATTCATCCGTGAGGACGAATGCCTGGAGGTCACTCCCCACGCCGTCCGTATCCGCAAGGTCATCCTCGATGGCCTCGAGCGCAGCCGCCGCCGGTCGTCCCGGCGCGCATAGCGGCGCATCACAGGCGCATCGCAAATCGCCACAACCGCCGTGATGGGGGCTTCCACGTTGTGAGCGAGGTTGCATAAGGTAGATAGCGGCGGGCAGCGGTAACGGAACTTGAGAAAGACAGCAACCCGCCTATGTCCGCGTCCGAAAGCCGCCGAACGGTCCGGCGTCCATCCACTCCCCCTCGCGCGAAACAGGGCTCCCGCCACGGCCCGCTGCTGCTCCTCCTGGTGGCGTTACTGACCGCGTCGGCCTCGTTCTACTTCTTCGTGCAGGGAGGCGACCTCAGCGCCGTCGGCATCGGAAGCGGCTCGGACGACCGCAGCGCGAGCGCATTGCTGCAAAAAGACCCGAACACGCCCACGATCAAGGACCTCAACGAGCTGCGCGCCACCTACGGCGACCCGGCCGATGCGACATACGGCCGCATCAGCATCCCGTCGATTGGCGTCGATGCGCCCCTCGGCGTGCGTGTGGTGGGCGAAGACGGCCAGATGCAAGACCCCACCGGCCCGAGCGACGTCGTCTGGTACGACTTCAAGAACATGCCCGGATTCGGAGGCATCCCGGGGGCCGGGCATAACGCCGTGTTCGCGGGGCATGTCGACCGCGCTGCCTACCTTGACTATGCCGGCGTCAATTACATCGGTGCCGGCATCTTCTATAGCATCGGCGGCCTTGAGCCAGGCGACATCATCGAGGTCACTGTGGGCGGCAAGACCCTGCAGTACATGGTGGCGTGGGCGGAGGACGTGAAAACCTCCTCGGCCGAGTGGGGCGAACTGCTGAGCTCGGAAGTCGGCATCGACAGCATCACGCTCATCACCTGCGGTGGTGAGTTCGACGCCGAGACACACGCCTACACCAAGCGGACGGTGGTGCGCGCCACCCGCGCCTAAATCGGCGGTCTTCGCTGGCACCTAGGCCCCGGACGGACGACACTCCCGCACGATGTCACTGCGACGGCCTTCGGCTATCCAACTCCTCGTGCTCGGCTGCGTCGGGATTGCGCTGTTCGTCATCGCGGTCCTCGTCCCGGCCGTCGCCGGGTTCGAGGTGCCGCACCCCGACTCCCCGCAGGGAGCAACGGTCAAGGGCCGCATCGACGATGTGCTGGAGCGACGTACCGTCCCGTCCGGGCGTGGCGACCTGGAGCAGGAACGGCTGTCCGTGGCCGTGGACGGCCAGTTGGTCATCGTCGAGCGGACGCGCGCCGCCGGCGATATTGGGCGGTTGGACGTCGAGCCGGGAGACCGTGTCCTACTGGTGAAGGTCGCTGGTCCGGACGGCGATACCTATCTCATCCTCGACCGTGTGCGGCAGACAACGCTGTTGTGGCTCGGCCTCGCGTTCGTGCTCATCGTGCTCGTGATCGGCCGCCTGGTCGGGGCCACGTCGTTGCTGGGGCTGGCTGCCAGCCTGGTCGTGCTGCTGCGCTTCATCGTCCCGGGTATCCTCTCCGGGCATAACCCCGTCCTGATCTCCGTGACGGGCGCCCTGGTGATCATGGCGGCGACGCTCTTCCTCGCGCACGGGGTGAACCGCAAGACCGCAGTCGCGCTCGCCGGGACCGTCGCCAGTCTCCTCCTCACCGCCCTGCTCGCGACGGTCGCGCTCTCCGCCGCCCAGATCACTGGCGTGGCATCCGAGGACGCCGCGACGCTCCAGGTACTGTCGGCCGGCAACATCTCCGCGAGCGGCCTGCTGCTCGGCGGCATTGTCATTGGCGCGCTCGGCGTCCTCGATGACGTGACGGTGGCGCAGGCATCCGCCGTGTCCGAGCTGCGGCGGGCGAACCCCCTCCTCGGGCCGATCGAACTGTACCGGCGCGCGATGAATGTCGGCCGCGACCACATCGCCGCCACGGTGAACACGCTCGTGCTTGCATACGCCGGCGCTTCCCTGCCGCTGATCATGCTGCTCGCGATCCAGGGCGATCCCATCAGCATCCAGCTCAACCGCGAGTTCATCGCAATCGAGGTCGTGCGGACGCTGGTCGGCAGCATCGGTCTGGTGGCGGCGGTGCCGTTCACCACCTTCATCGCCGCCTTGCTGGCGCGGCCCCCGTCCGCGGACGAGCAGCCTGCTCCCGCGGGCATCACCGGCGGGGCAGAATCCCCACAACCGGACAGCGCGGTACACTGAATACGGTCGACGCTTGGACGTCCGCCTTGCCCGCCGCCCCCACCACGCCCGCAGCCGCTGCGCGCGGAGACTCTGGTGAAGCGCGCAGCCGGAACATGACGATGGGAGCCGTAGCCGTGCCACGCCTGTATACCTTCCTCCTGATTCCCGCCTTATTCGCGGCGACGGTGTTGGCCGCGTGCGGCGATTCCGGAGGCGACGACGACGGTGGGTGGTCGGCGGAAGAGATCTCCGAGAGTCAGGAGGAGGTACTGGCCCAGCAGGTTGGTTCTCAACTGGGACTGGGGCCCGCGCGCGTTGCCTTCGGCGTCCTCGTACCAGACCCGAAAGATCCCCAGAGCACGCTCCTCGTGCATGACGCTACCGTCCACGCGACGTTCTACAAGCTCGATGGCGAACAGGGTACGCCCGCAGGCGAATACGACCTGACTCCGGTGGTGCTGCGCGAAAATACAAAGCACCTGCATGGGGATGGCAGCAACCATCTCCACGATGACCCGCTCGCTACCGTCTACGTCACCAATCTCAAGTTCGATAAGACCGAGTGGTGGGGCGCTGACCTTTCCATCACCATCCAGGGGAAAGAGCATGACGGCGTCAAAGTCCGCTTCTTTGTCTCCGAGAAGACTACCGAACCCGGGATCGGCGATCCGGTCCCTCCCATCACCCAGTTGACGAACCGGGACGTGGCCGATGTCGCGATGATCGACTCATCGACGCCGCCGAGGCCTGAGATGCATGAGCTGACCGTCGCCGAGGCCGTGAAAAACGGCAAGCCGAGCGTCATCGCCTTTGCAACGCCAGCGTTCTGCCAGACCCGATTCTGTGGCCCTGTCGTTGATGCCGTCGTCGCGCCGCTGCAGGCCAAATACGGCGCCCGCGTGAACTTCCTCCACATCGAGCCGTACAAGCTCGACGAGGCGCGGAAGGGGCGGCTGATCCCCATTCCCGAGATGACGCAGTGGGGCCTGGCGAGCGAGCCGTGGGTCTTCGTCCTCGATGCGAGCGGCAATGTCGCCGCCAAATACGAAGGCATCATGTCTCAGGAAGAAGTGGAGCCAGTGCTCCAGCGCGTGCTCAGCGGCCAAGCCGCGGCGTTGGGTGAGCGGCCGCTCATAGACGCTCAGGTATCCGCTCGGTAGGATTCAATCGACAAACCAGCGAGGCGCTCTGTGCCCCGGCTCGTGAGGAGACGCGCGCATGACGTTCGTCATCACGCAACCCTGTATCGACACCATGGATCAGGCATGTGTCGAGGTGTGCCCGGTGGATTGCATCCACTTTGAAGAGGGCGCCGACCGGATGCTCTACATCAACCCGCTGGAGTGCATCGACTGCGGCGCATGTCAGCCGGCCTGTCCGGTGACCGCCATCTTCCCGCAGGCGGATGTGCCGGCTGGCTCTGAGCAGTTCACAGCCATCAATGAGCTGTGGTACTCCGACCCGGCAGCAGCTCGGGCGCAGGTCGGCGGCGGCAGCGGAGCGGCGCAGCCCGCACCCGCGGAGCCTGCCGCCGCGACCGCCGCCGTGTCCCCACCACCCACGACTGAGCCGGCGTCCGAGGCCGCCCCCGCGGCCACTGACGAGGCTCCGCC
>CAYGHU010000104.1:0-6032 GCA_964349785.1 uncultured Dehalococcoidaceae bacterium
CTCCTGCGGACTTCGATCCTATGTTGCCCCGCCCGGCGAGGCAAGGCGAGGGGGGTGGGGATACTATTCGGCTTTCTTCATGCTCCGACGTCCGTGGCCAGACATACTCAGCAGCTCCAGTGCCTGGCGGTTGATCCTCACGACCGCTTGCGCTGCCTTCTGAAACGGGCTCTTTTCTTGATCTGTCCCCTGTTCAACGTCTTTGGCATGCGTCATCGTCCTTCCCCCCGCTGAGGGGAAAAGCACTCCAGCAATATTGTCACATGGAAGCCGATGGTTTGCTGACCGTCATTCCGGTGACGGAGAGGCCAGGCAGCTTCCCGAGCTTCTGAAAACTGGCTATCAGGCTGCGTGGCAATGGCATCACGCTGGGTTTAGTTCTCGCTCCCCGGCGCGGCCCATCGTGCCGCCGTCGCGGCTGCCGCCTCACGATGGGCGAGGGTGAGGAGGGCTTCGAGGAATGACAATGCCCCTTCGAGGCGGCGGCGTACGTCCAGCGTTTCCAGGAGGGGCTGCAGTTGCTCCGGCCGCGCGGGTGCGAGGCTGGCAATGAGATCGGCGAGAGCCCCCGGTTGCTCTGGCAGGTGCGGCTCGCGTTCGTACTCGCCTGCGGCGGTGGCACGCAGACGCCGGATCAGCGCGGCTCCAGTGCGTGCGCGCTGCATCAAGTCGTACGGCGCGTCGGGAACCTCGTCGACGGGATACTCCACCTCTGCCCAGAGGTACGGCCGGTCTGTATGCAGCGTCAGGATGCGAAAACGCCGACCCCCGACAGTGGCAATATGCAGGCGGTCATCCGCGCCCGGGGTTACCGATTCGATGCGCGCCGTCGTCCCGATGGTGTATGGGACGGCGGGGCCGCCGACTTCGACCCCTTCACGGATCAGCGAGACCCCGAATGGCTCCGAGTGTTCCAGGCACTCCGCAACGAGCTGCCTGTAACGAGGTTCGAATACCTGCAGCGGGAGATTCATCCCGGGAAAGAGCACCGTCCGCAGTGGGAAGAGCCGGAGTTCCATCACACCCCTCGGAGCAGCAACGCAAGCATGAGGATGAGCAACGCCACTCCCAGCGCCCCAGCCAGGACAAGACGGTCATCGAGTGAGCGACCTCGATGTCCACCGCCCAGCTGGCGGCCGTCCCATCCGAGGTCGATGAGCAGCGCCGCCGCCTGTTCACGGCACTCCGGCGCGATATAGATCGCCGTAGCGAAAATCCGTCCAGTCGGGAACATCGATGAGCCGGTCGCCAGCCGAGTCCCGTCTTCGATGTGTAACTCCGCCGGGATGTCGGCCTCTTCGAGCGCTTCCAGCCAACGCCGGGCCGCGTCATCGTCATCCGTGAGAGCGAAGGGCACCAGGCGTGGCGGACGTCTCGCATGCATGGCGGTCATGCCTTCATCCTAGCACCGCGAGCGAAACCGTTCGGTATAGTGTCCTGTGCCGAGGCTGTGTCATTGGCCGCCTATTCCTCGAAGGGGGCCCGCGACTGGATGACTATGCCGTCAATGTCCGGAGCCCAGGCAGAGATCTAGCAAGCAGTCCGGCGTATCAACAAGGCCTGGGTCAGTGGACGGACCGATGAGCTTCGAGAGTTGCTGCACCATTCGATGGTCATCGTGCTGTCCGGAGGCAAGCCAGTGCGTGGGCTGGCAGCCTGCATCGATAGCTATCGGGACTTCACTATTGAGGCGAACGTACTTCGCTTTGAGGAGTTGGCGCCCGGCAATTGACGTGTCCGGGGACACGGCTGTCGCCTCGTACGATTTCGAGATCACGTATGAACTCGGAGGCACGTGGACCACGGACGCGGCCACGAGGTCTTCGTCCTCGCACGTAAGGGTGGCCGATGGTGGCGGTCTGGCGGACACAGCTCCCAGCAACAGAGCCTGATTCAGACTAGCTGCGGGACGCGCACCTGCACCTTGACTGGTCTCGCGACTGTGCTGTCGAGGGGGAGGAGCGCCATCATCGCGCCACCATCGTAGTAGTGCGGGACGTAGACGGAGCCGACGGCGATGCCATCGTCGAGGCGTGCCGCGATGCGTACCTCGCGTGCCCCGTCAGTCAGCACGATCATGTCACCTATGCGGATCCCGGCCGCCTCTGCATCCCGCGGATTGAGGACGGCGACCTCCTCGCGGTGGAGCTTGTCGGCTTCCTCGGAATGCATCGATGCACCCTCCCAGGTCGTGTACAGCGACCTGCCCACGATGAGCTGGAGCCCGGCACCGTCCGATGCTACGGGTGCGGCGATGGGTTGCAGCCGTAACCGCGCCTCGGGTTGGGCCTCGATCAGCGTACGAGTCCGGCCCGAGAGGATGCGCGCGTACGGGCGGTAGCCGTCTACCCGCGCTGCGATCTCGTCCATCACGTCGCCGGCGCCTTCGAAGCTGAAGTTTCCGCCGAGGGCGTTCGCGAGTTGCGTGAGAATGGTCACGCCGTCGCGTTCCTCGCGCCGAGCGACGCCGGCTGGGCGCTGGCGGTTGATGCGACGGTCGGCGTTTGTGATCGTGCCGTCCTTCGAAAAGAACGGCAGCTCGGCGAGGACGACATGAGCGTACTCGGCGCTAGTCGAGCGCACTGAGTCGATGACGACCAGCGCCTCGACCGCATCGAGGGCGGTGCGGATGTCCTCGGAGCCAGGCGCGTTCAGCAGCGGATTGTCGTCGTGGATGAGCAGCGCCTTGATCTCGCCGGCCTTCGCCGCCTGGACGATCTCGGGGAACGACTTGCCACCCGCAGCGGGCGTAATGCCCATATCGGAGATGCCAAGGACGTTCGCGTCCGTTGGCAGGTAGTGCAGCGACATCGGAGCGGCATCCCCGCGCGCGGCAATGGCGAGGTTCGCGCACGCGCGCGCCTGTTCACCGGCCTCGGCCGCGCCGACCGGGTTGGGCGCAAAGACCACCGCGAAGCCATCGTCCGCGGCTTGGCCCGCACGCACTGCCTCGACGGCGCTGTCGAGGGCCGAAGGCGTTAAGCCGTTGGGGACGATCGGGTCGCCGAGGGCCGAGGTGTCCGCGGCGATCGCGCGTACGAGCGCCTGGACGGCCGCTGCCTCGTAACCAGGTGCTGGCTGCAGCCAGGTTGTGGCGAAGGGGACGAGCTCGCCCCAGCGCGGGCTGACGACGATGAGGCGTGCGCCCCGCTTCACCACCGCGTCCTTGACCCGTAGCGCGGCGACGTTATGCGACTCTTCGAGGTCGCCTGCTACGACGACGATGGTGCCCGCAGTCTCGATGCTCGTGAGGTCGGATGGCAGCCGATCGAGGCCGAATGCGTCCTCGATCGCTCCGGCAACGGCGCGGTGGATGATCCCGTGCGAGAAGTCGATGTGCGGCGTCCCGATCACGTCGTGCGCGAGCTTCGCGAGGAGGTATGCCTCCTCGTTCGTCGCGAGCGGTGAGCCGAGAACGGCGATGGACTGGCCGCCGTGCTGGCTGCGCACACCATCGAGCAGGCGCGCGGCCTCGGTAATCGCCTCGTCGGCTGGGATCGGGAGCAGGCGCTCGCCTCGGCGGGCGAGTGAGCGGCCAAGTCGCTGATTCTCGGGGATGGCGTCGTAATGGAAGCGGCCGCGCACACAGATCTGGTCGCGGCTGAACTGGTTCAGGCGATCCGGCCGGACGATGACGGGACGGTCGTTGGCGACGCCGTAGGAGATGGTGCAGCCGACGGAGCACGAGTTGCACGCCGAGTTCGTCCAGTCCTCGGCCAGCGCTACCCACTTGTTGGGCTTCTCCATGAGCGTCGCTGTCGGGCATACATCGATGCACGCGCCGCAGAAGTCGCAGTTCGAGTCGTGGACTGGGCCGCCGGTGCCGAAGGCGATGGCCGTCGTCGAGCCTTTGCCGGCGAGCGTGATGGCCCCGGTATGCCGGATGTCGGCGCAGGCGCGGACGCAACGCGTGCAGATGATGCACATTTGCGGGTCGAACTCGAGGTAGGGGTTGGCGCGGTCCGGCTCAGGAGGCGGCGTTTCGTAGTAGGAGCGTACCTCGCCGACCCAGGGCTCCTCGTACTCGCCCATGTCGATGATCTCGGTTGAGGTCTGCAGTTCGCAGCGGTAGTTCTTGGAGCAGGTGAGACAGCGGTGCGTTACGATGTCATCGCGCAGGCAGATCTCGCCCGGCTGACAATGCACCCGGCGGTGGCAGGTCAGGCAGCGGTCGGGGTGGTTCGCCATGATCAGCGACATCACACCCTGGCGAGCGCGCTTCACTTCGGGCGTGTCGGTCCGCACGACCATCCCCTCCGCGATCTGTGCGGTGCATGACAGCTGGATGTTGGTCGGACGCGCGCCCTCGATGTCAACGAGGCAGGTGCGGCATCCGGCATAGGGTTCGAGGCCGTCGATGTAGCAGAGATTCGTGATGCGAACCCCGTGCTCCTTGATCACCTCGACGAGGCGACGTCCAGCCTCTGCCTCGACTTCTGCACCGTTGAGGGTGATCTTCGCCACGCGGCTTCCTCGATCTCTCTAGGTCGTCGTAACGATCTCTCTGTGTCAGCGCTCGTCGCGGTCAGACTTGCCTGGCAGATGCTGCGGTCCGAAGGGGCCATCGCTGCCGGCTGTCTGGACGCGGCTGCGCGCGGTGGGCATCGCCGTACGCAGCGGTGCGAGCTCCTGCAGCTGGCCGTTGGGGTAGCGGCCACCCGTCTGGGCCATATACGCTTTCGCCTCGCCAGTCAGGGTTTCCCGATTGCGATACATGTTCTCAAAGACGTAGACGGCATCGTCGTAGCGGCCGCCGGACTGGATCGCCTGGTATGGGCAGGCCTCGGTGCACAGGCCGCAGTACATGCAGATGCGGAAGTCTATTTCGTAGCGGTCGATGTTGAGCGTGCCGTCCTCGCGCGGCGAAGTCTGCACGAGGATGCAGCCGTCAGGACACGCCTGGGCGCAGGTGGAGCAGCCGGTACAGCGCTCCTCGAACCAGAGCAGGTTCGTGCGGGCGCGCACCGGCACTTGCCGGGTCTCCTCCGGATAGCTGACGGTGATGGGTGGCCTAAAGATATGCTTGAAGGTGACCACTAGGCCTCGGGCGATGCCCATTCCGTACGCCACCGGCAGCCTCGTCTCCCTCGAACGTCCGCAATTGCGCAGCATAGCCGACGAGGGGGCAATAGGCACCCCGCCGCTCGCGATCCTGTGAATGCTAGCACAAAGCGAAGCGATGACTACGCATACACCCCGAAGTCCTCCGCCAGCGTCAGGCCCGGCACGTTGCGCACCTCGGGCGGGACGCCGTCGCCGTAGTGGGTGACGAGGACATGCGTGGCCGCGGGGAGGCGTGAGCGCAGATCGAGGATGTCTGGCCAGTCGAAGTGGTAGGCGCCGGCGCCGCATTCCACGATCAACGTCTGCACGCCGGCGGCGAGGCGATACACGGCCTCGCAGGGGCGGGTGTCGCCGGTGTAGGCGATGACTCCGCCGGGAATGCGGACGCGGAAGCCGAGCGCGGTGAGATCAGGCTCGTGTTCGACCTCGATGCACTCGACCGCGACACCTGCCCACTCGAAGGAGCCGCTGTCCTCCTGTTCGAACCAGACGATGCGGGGGTCGTCGCGAGGCGGGAGCCGACCGGAGTCGCCGATCACCTCGCGGAGACGAGCGTAGATGCCGGGCGGCCCCGCCACCGCGAGCGGCTGCCGGCGTGCCTCGGCGGTGCGGTACATGGCATCGAGGAGGAACAGGTCCATCCCGCCAATGTGGTCGCTGTGCTCGTGCGAGAGCAGCACGAGGCCGATGGCCTCGGTAGGTACGCCGAGCTTGAGCAGATGCACGAGTGTCTGCGGCGGGCAGTCCAGCAGCACGCGCTGGTCGAGCAGGAAGCCGCTCCAGTAGCGCCCGTGCGAAAAGGCGTTGCCAGAACCGAGGCAGTCGAGGCGCAACCGCCCTCCGCCCATGTTGTCAGGGAGTACTGGGCGCAGGCGTGACCCCGAGCATGCGACGCGCCTCCTCAAGCGTGTCCGGCGTGTCGAGGTCGAGCCGGACGACCGGCTCGTCGTCCATCGGCAGCAGGCGGG
>CAYGHU010000105.1:0-6029 GCA_964349785.1 uncultured Dehalococcoidaceae bacterium
GCTGCGCCCGGGCCGGTTCGACCGCCAGGTGACGCTCGACCTGCCCGACGTCAAGGGTCGCCGTGCGGTCCTTGACGTCCACGTCCGAGGCAAGCCGCTCGAGCCCGAAATCAAACTGGAGACCGTCGCCAGGCAGACGCCCGGCTTCTCCGGCGCGGACCTCGCGAACCTGGTGAACGAAGCGGCCATCCTCGCCGCGCGGCGCAACAAGAAGCGCATCGGCATGGGCGAGATGAACGAGGCGGTCGACCGCGTGATCGCCGGCCCGGAACGCAAGTCGCGCGTCATCACGCCCCAGGAGAAGAAGATCATCGCCTTCCACGAGGCAGGACATGCCATTGTGGGGCACTTCCAGCCCAGGGCAGATCCCGTGTTCAAGGTCACGATCGTGGCGCGCGGTATGGCCGGCGGCTACACACGCTCTCTGCCAGCCGACGACCGCCGCCTGCAGGACCGCTCCTACTACGAAGCGATGATGGCCCAGGCCCTCGGCGGCCACGCGGCTGAGGAGATGATCTTCGGCGAACCCACGACGGGTGCGCACGACGACATCGGCAAGGTCACCCACATCGCCCGCGAGATGGTGACGCAGTGGGGCATGAGCGAACGCCTTGGCCCGCGCACGTTCGGTCGCCGCGACTCCATGGTCTTCCTTGGCCGCGACATTGCCGAGCAGCGTGACTACTCAGAACGCACCGCTGAGGAGATCGACGAAGAGGTGCGCCGCATCATCGATCAGGCGCATGCTCATTGCCGTGCCGTCATGGAAGCGCATCGCGACAAACTCGAAGAGCTCGCGACTGCGCTCATGGAAGTCGAGACCCTCGAGGGAGATGACCTGCAGCGGATACTGGGACCGGCCGAAGGCCGTGTCATGCCCGACACTCACCCCGAGGCTCCCGCCCCGCCACCGCCACCCGCGATCGCCGACGGCGGCGATGCCGAGGACGAGCG
Organism: uncultured Dehalococcoidaceae bacterium; assembly: GCA_964349785.1. GTDB lineage: Bacteria > Chloroflexota > Dehalococcoidia > UBA2979 > UBA2979 > JAIBBD01. The sequence continues at coordinate 955 of CAYGHU010000105.1, forward strand.
CCCGCAGGGCCGGCCCGGTCTCGCGTGGGGTCAGCAGTCCAGCATGGCGCCTCCAGGAGACTGACCAGACAGCGAAAATGAAGGGGGAGGGGGGCTCAGCGGCCCCCCTCCCCCTTCATTTTCGCTACTACTGCGGTTCGGTCGGAAGCGACACGCCCGTCTCAGCTGCTACGGCTTGCAGCGCTTCGATCTCTGCCTCTCGCGCAACGCGGGTGCGCTCCCGGTTCTTCGCGATTTCTCGTTGCACCACCACGACCCAAAAGAGAAGCGCCGCAACGAGGCCCAGACGCAGCAGAGGGTGCTCCTTGAGCGTCCCATCCTCACTCAATACCGTGCGGCCCAATACCGCCCCCGCCCCCATCCAGACCGCGTTCGCGATGAGCGCCCCCAGATAGTCGAGCGGCAACCAGACGCGCAGTGGCATGCGCAACGCACCTGAACCAAACGGACCGATCGTCCTAGTGATGCTATTGAAGTGATACAGCGGGATGAACCAGCGTGCCTGACCCTGGATGAGCACCTCCCCCATCCGCAGGGTGCCCTCGAACCGAGTGCCCTCTAGGCGATGCCCACCCCACCTTCCAAGGAAGTACGAGGCTGTATCGCCGATAATCGTGCCCACCGTCGCGACCGCGAGCATCAATGGCAGTGATATCCCTGTATCGTCCGCATACACTCCCGCGACGAAGATGAGCAGGACACCGGGGACGATCACCCCCAGTCCCACAGTCGCCTCGGAAAGTGCCGCCAGAAACACGATGGGCACGCCGAACTGCTCAAAGAGATCTCTCAGCAGCAGGAATGTCTGATCCGTCAGCCACTCAACGCCGTCGAACGGAGCTCTAACGATGTCGATGAAGTCCAGTTGCGCCCCCCAAACAGGCCTGTCCGCACCGCCACAGACAGTTTGACGGTGCCATTCGTTACCACCTAGACTAACGTTACCGCGTCTTCATGAGGTGAAATATGTTTGCGATCATCCGCAGTGGCGGCAAGCAATATCGTGTGCGCGAAGGAGACCAGATCGTCGTCGAACGTCTGGACGCTCTGGAGGGCTCCAACGTGACGATCGAGGATGTGCTCCTCGTCGACCGTGGCGGCACGGTGACGGTCGGCGCGCCGACCGTCGCACACGCCGCAGTGGCCGCTCGTGTCGACGCCCACTTCCAGGGCGACAAAGTGCTCGTCTTCAAGTACAAGAACAAGACTCGCCGCCGTCAGCTGCGCGGCCACCGACAGCAGCACACACGGCTCACGATCACGTCGATCACAGCGGGCTGACCACAAACAAAGGATCCGATGAGAGATGGCTCACAAGAAATCCGGCGGTTCCAGTAAGAACGGGCGAGACTCCAACGCCCAGCGGCTTGGCGTCAAGCGATTCGACGGCGAAGTCGTGACGGCAGGGTCGATCATCGTCCGCCAGCGCGGCACTCGCATCCATGCTGGTGAGAACGTCGGCATCGGTCGCGACCACACCCTCTGGGCACGTGTGCCCGGCTCAGTGAAGTTCGCACCCTATGCGAAGGGCCGCCGCAAGCAGGTCTCCATCGTCGCTGCGGAGGCATAAGGCTCAACATCCCGATCCTCGCATTCCGGAGTAACGTCCTGTGAAAACCGATATCCACCCAGAATACATTGAGTCGCTCGTCCGCTGCTCCTGCGGCAAGGAGTGGCGCACCCGCTCCACGAAGCCCGATATACACGTCGACGTCTGCTCAAGCTGCCACCCGTTCTTCACGGGCGAACAGCGCATTGTCGACACGGCCGGTCGTGTCGAACGGTTTCGCCGCCGCTACTCGAAGAAAGAAGAATAACCACGATTCGTTCCCACTCGTATGCAGACGAAGGGGCGGCCATGGGGCCGCCCTCGTCGGTTACGCCACCGCATCGTAGGCTGGGATCATGAGCCAGACGTACGGGGGACAGGCTGTCATCGAGGGTGTCATGATCCGCGGCGCCCGGGCGATGGCCATTGCCGTCCGCCGCCCCGACGGCACTATCGCCCTCCGCAGCGAACGCCTGGGCAGCGTCTACACCGGCACAGTGCACCGCATCCCTTTGCTGCGAGGCGTCGTTGTGCTGTGGGAGACGCTCGCGCTCGGGATGCGCGCCCTTTCCTGGTCTGCAGGCATCGCTACTGGCGAGGTGGACGAACACGGAGAGCCCCGATCGCTGGGGGCATTCTCGTGGGTCGCCACAGCAATCTCGCTGATAGTTGGCGTCGCGTTGTTCTTCGTGCTGCCGGTGTTCGCCACCGCGTGGCTCGAGGGCAGACTGCATTCCTTCCTCGTCGTGACGCTCGAAGGATTGCTTCGCCTGACGCTCCTCATCGGCTACATCTGGGCCATCGGGCGCAGCGAAGAGATTCGCCGTGTCTTCCAATATCACGGCGCCGAGCACATGGCCATCCGCGCCTTCGAGGAGGGGCGGGAACTGACCGTCCAGGCGATCCGCCGCTTCCCGAAAGAGCACCCTCGCTGCGGCACGTCCTTCCTGCTGACCGTGGGCATCGTCGCGATCTTCGTCTTCGCCTTACTGGGCTCGCCGCCGCTCTGGTGGCGCATCACCTCGCGGATCGTGCTCGTGCCTGTGATCGCGTCGGTCGCTTACGAAGCGATCCGCTTCGCTGGCTTCCACCAGCGCTGGCCCATGGTCCGATGGCTGTTCGCCGGCAACATCGCGTTGCAGTACCTGACCACGCGTGCCCCCGAGGACGAGCACATCCAGGTAGCCGTCGCATCGCTTGAGCACGCCATCGCCGAGGATGCGCGTGCCCTGGCTCAGGGGGCGGCCGCTGCGCCCGATGCGCTCCTCGACCGGCCCGCGAAGTAGCCAAGCTCAGGCGAGCTCGATCATGCCCTCAAGCTCCGTGAGCGTCCGGATGCGCACGATGGATGGGTCATCGACTCGTGACTCCCGATCGAGGAGCACCGCGTGCATGCCGATGCCGCGAGCCGGTCCATAGTCGTTATCGATCCGGTCACCGACCATTATCGCCGCTTCAGGCCTGACCCCGGCATGCTCCAACGCCCCAAGATAGAAGCGCGAATCTGGCTTCGAGACACCCGCCGTTTCCGCGAACCAGGTCGTGGTGAAGTATCTGAAGATGGAGAGGCGCGCCATGTCGCCATTCCCGTTGCTCGCCGCAACCAGCGCCAACCCGCGCTGATGCAGCAGCGCCAGTGCGTCCTCCACGTCGTCGTACGGTTGAAGTGCCGCATCGCGCGCTTCGTTGCGCGCCCTGGTGATCTCGACGACGCCATGCTCGTCACAGCCGACCGACTTCAATGCGTGCCGGAAGGCCTCTTCGTGCGCCTGCCCTCGTGGCAGACCCAGTGCGGCGATCTCGGTCGTCGCGAGGCGCTGCGCCTGCTGGAGTTCCTGACGGGTGATCAGCTTGCCGCTCAGCTCGGACACTCTCGCCGCGGCTGCCGCCATCCCCGCCCGATAGGCCCCCACGAAGTCAACGAGGGTGCCATCCACATCGAAGACGACGTGAGAGACGCGAAACGGCGGTAGGCTCACTGGTTCCGCGCCACCCGCTCAAAATAGCCACGAGCACGCCGTACCGTCGCGAACGACCCTGCGAGCAGCAACCCGCCGACGAGGGCGGCGCCGATCCAAGGCTCGATCAACGCCCCGAGGATGTACACGAGCATCAGCGACAGGAACACCGCTGCCAGATAGACCACAAGAGAGGCGACATACAATGCCGCAACGCCCCGGCCTGCTCGGAGCAGCCATTCCCGCTGTTCCCGCGAACTCCGTGCGAACTCTTCCCGCACAATGTCGCGAATCAACTGCCCTGCCTCGGATGTCACCTCACGACTGTCGGGATCCTCAGTCATAACGGGATATCCTAACTGACGCCCACTGTCCTTGGCGTCGCATCATCCGCTTCCACGAAACACGAGTGTGCGCCCGTGTGACAGATCCCGCCGCCGAGGAGCTCCACCTGCAAGAGCACAACATCGCCGTCGCAATCGGTGCGCACATCCAGCACCCGGACCCGATCGCCCGAGGTCGCGCCTTTGTGCCAGATTTCCTGCCGGCTGCGTGACCAGAACACGGCCTCACCGATCTGGAGCGTCTGGCGCAAGGTATCTGCGTTCATGTAGCCGAGCATCACCACCTCCTGCGTGGAGGCGTCCTGCAGCACGGCAGGGATTAGCCCCTGAGCGTCGTACTTGAGCCTCCCCGGATCGATGCTCATTGGTTGCCCTCGGCTATCCCCTGCACCGGCCGGATCGGCATCCCTCGTTCCGCCAGGTACTGCTTGATCGAGGCGATGTCGTATGTCCCGAAGTGGAAGATCGAAGCAGCGAGCACGGCATCCGCCCCGCCTTCAGCCAGCGCCTCATACAGATGCTCCGGCGTCCCCGCCCCTCCCGAGGCGATGACAGGCACCTCCACCGCATCGCTGATCGCGCGGAGCAGCTCCAGGTCGTATCCCTGTTGGTGCCCGTCCGTGTCCATTGAGGTCACCAACAGCTCACCCGCTCCGAGCTGTACCGCCTCGCGCGCCCATTCGACGGCATCGCGGCCCACCGGCGTGCGGCCACCATGGACGTACACTTCCCATCGAGGCTCCACTTCAGTGCCCGGCACGCGCTTGGCGTCCACCGCCACAACGATGCACTGCGACCCGAATCGGTAGGCCCCTTCCGAGATCAGCTCTGGCCGCTCCACTGCCGCCGTATTGATCGAGACCTTGTCGGCGCCCACCTCGAGCATTTGCCGCATGTCCTGGGTCGTGCGCACGCCGCCGCCAACGGTGAGCGGTATGAACACCTGGTCCGCCGTCCGTGCGATCATGTCGTAGACGCTTGACCGGCCTTCGTGCGAGGCGGTGATGTCGAGGAACACGAGCTCATCCGCCCCGCCCCGGTCATACGCCGCCGCGAGGTCCACCGGATCGCCCGCGTCGCGCAACTCGACGAACGAAACGCCCTTCACCACGCGGCCATCCGCGACGTCGAAACACGGAATGATGCGCTTTGTCAGCATGCCGCTACTGCCTCCAACGCCTGGCGCAGATCCACCTCGCCGGTGTACAGCGCCCGCCCCACGAT
>CAYGHU010000106.1:0-6016 GCA_964349785.1 uncultured Dehalococcoidaceae bacterium
TGCGTCATCTCCGCCGGCGGCCCCGGCATCACCACGATGACCCGGCCATCGCGTTCCACCCACCACCCCGGCGCGGTACCTCGAGGATTGGACAGCGCCCGGCTTGATGGGGTGACCATCGCCTGCTTCAGGTTGCGTTCCGGAAACTCCCGCGAACGCTGCGCGAACCACGCGCGCAGGTGCGCCTCCTGCTCCGGGTCCACCGTCATCGGCTCGCCCAGCGCCGCCGCGATGCACTCGCGCGTCAGGTCGTCCTCGGTCGGCCCGAGCCCGCCCGTCGTGAAGATGATGTCCGAGCGCTCCCACGCCCGCACGATCGTGTCCCGCAACCGTGTCCGGTCGTCCCCCACCTGCGTCACGTACAGCAGCTCGATGCCGAACGGCGGCAGCTTCGAGGCGATGAACGCGGCGTTGGTGTCCGTGATCTCGCCGAGCATGATCTCAGTGCCAATAGAGATGATTTCCGCCCGCATACGGCACGCGCTCCTCGTCAGTCCGTCCGAGGCGATCGTACCAGCCGCCGGCGCGTGGGCCGCGAGCCCGGTCAGGACGCTGGCGAGGCGGTGTGACCGTTCCGGAAGTCGACGGCCCGATAGGCGCCGCCGCGCAGCGCCCCGATGAGGGACGCGAGGTCGCGGATGTCGCCCTCGAACGCCGTGCCCACGCGGCCGATCGCCTGCACGCTGTGCGCGTCCGATCCGCCCGTCCGTCCCAGGCACAGCCGGTCGGCGAGGTCGGAGAAGTAGTCCTCCACGCCGTCGGTGTGGTCCCCATTCAGCACCTCGAGGGCGTCGAACAGCCGGGGCAGGTCCTCCCAGTCCGGGCGCGGCAGCGCCATCTCGCGCATCGGGTGCGCCCATACCATCGCCGCGCCTTCCGCCAGGCAGATGCGCCGCAACTGTTCGATGTGCACGAGCTCCGGGTGGAACCGCTTGAGGCCGAACACCAGCACATGGCCGATGCTCGTCCCCACCTCCATGCCGGGGATCACCGCGACTCCGTACTGCTCTGTGAGGGCCTGCGCGTCGGCCGCCGGGCACACCGCGTTGTGGTCGGTGAGGCAGATGCCGTCCAGGCCGCGCTCGGCCGCCCGCGCCGCGAGCGCTTTGGCGCTGGCGCCGCTGTCCAGCGAGCGCTCAAAGCCATGCGTGTGCATATCCAGGATCGTCCAGCCCGGCGGCCGTTGTGGCGCAACGAGCGCGAGCTTCTCAGGCGTCATGCTCATGAAGGATTGCTCTTCGCCAGCCGGATCAGCTCCGGCAGCACCTCCAGCGCGTCCCCGACGATGCCGTAGTCCGCGTGCTGGAAGATCGGCGCGTCCGCGTCCGTGTTGATGGCCACCATCACACGGGCGTTCGAGCACCCGACGATGTGCTGGCTCGCCCCCGAGATACCCGCGGCGATATAGAGGTCCGGCGCGACGATCTTGCCCGTCAGCCCCACCTGCTGCTCCGGCCTGGCCCACCCGAGGTCGACGATCGCCCGCGACGCACCCGGCATACCCCCGAGCGCGCTCGCGAGGTCGGTGACGAGCCCGTAGTGCTCGGCGTCCTTCAGCCCTCGTCCCCCGGATACGACCACGCGCGCGTCTTCGAGGCGCTGTCCCACCGGCGTCGGACGCGAGACTACCGTGACGCGCACCGTCGGGGCTGGCACGTCCAGCCGCACGACCTCCGCGCTGCGTCCCGCCACCCGGGCCGGCGGCTCCGCCGCCTTGATGCCCGGCGCCACGACCTGCGGGCGCCCTGCCGCGAGCCGGTACATCGCGCGGATCGCTCCGCCGTATGCCGGCGCGACGACCTGCAACGCGCCGTCGTCGAGGGGCATGCACGCGCTTACCCCCATCACCGCGCCCCCGTGAACGCGGGCCGCGAGCCGCGGTGCAACCTCCAGCGTCTGCTCCGAGCGCGCCACGATCACGATGCGTGCGTCGCTCCTCGCGACCGCGTCAGCGGCGGCGTCCACCACGGCGTCCGCCAGTCCGTCCGCGAAGTGTGGCGCCTCCGCGACCAGCACCTGCGCCGCGCCGCGCTCCGCCGCCTCCTGCGCGACCGCGTCCAGCGCGCTGCCGAGGACGAGACACGCCAGCGGCGCGCCCAGTTGCTCGCTCAGCGCCTGCCCCATCCCCAGCGCCTCGAGGTCGCGCTCCGTGAGCGCCCCGCCCGCCGGGCAGGCGGCAATGACAAGGACTGAGTTAGCCACCGAGCACCCCCACCCGCCGCAACGTGGCCAGCAGCGCCGCCGCTTGCTCGCCGGGCGTCCCCGCCTCGATCAGTTCACAACGCCCCTGGACCTCCGGCACTGCCAGACCCACCAGCTCGATGAGGTGCGCTCCGTCCCCTGGCAATAGTGCGGCGGCCTCCCGCACCTCGGCCGGCGTCCGGCGCGCGCGCATCCGCCCCTGCGCCGTCGGATACCGGGGAATCCCCAGTTCGTTCGAGACGGTGACCGTCACCGGCGTCGTCGCCTGCACGACTTCCTCCCCGAGCGGCGTTGCCCGGCGCACCGTGACCACACCTTCCTCCATCTGCACGCCGGCCGCGATGGTCACGTACGCCGTCCCCAGCAGCTCCGCCAGCGCCGCCGGTGCCACTCCCTGATCGTAGTCCGAGGCCTGCCGTCCGCACAGGATCAGGTCAGCGCCGCCCCGCGCTTCGATCGCCGCTGCCAGCAGCCGCGCCGTGCGCATACCGTCGGCCGCAGCCGCCTCCGGGTCGGAGATCAGCACCGTCTCATCGCAGCCCATCGCCATCGCGTGCCGCAGGATGCCCGCGGCATCCTCGCTCCCGGCGGTGATCGCCGTGATCGTGCACTCCAGCCCCGTGTCCCGAAGCCGCAGCGCCGCCTCGATCGCCTGCTCATCGTAGGCGTTCATGATCCGCGTGATGTCCGCGGTGAACGTTCGCCCTGTCTCGTCCAGCGCCAGCCGCCCCGCGATCGCGAACGAGTTCAGCCCGTCGGGGTCCAGGACCTGTTTCACACAGACGACGATCCTCGTGACCATGCTAGCTAGCTCCGCTCAGTTTCCGCTCAGCCTGTCGAAGGGCTGAGCGATCCGGCCCCGCTCAGCCGCCCCATTCAGTCGTCGAGGAACACGCACGCCTCGTCACACCAGACCTGGTCGTGCAGCGTGCCCTCGGCCTCCTGCACCGCGTCGACCAGCTCCAGCCACCGCCATGGCGGGTCGCCGTACAGCATGCGCCTGCCCGAGAGCGTCCCCACGAACGTCTCGCGCGCGCCTACCACCGCGCCCGGCAGGGAGTTGCCGCCGTCGCACGTCGCCCGACGTCCGGCGAGCTCCGCGTCGAACTCGATGCGCGTCGCGTCTCGCGCGTCAGGCTGCCCGGCCTTCGACTGGCTATCTTCCGCCTCGCTCACCGACGGCCTCAGACGCCGACTGGGTCGATCTGCATCCGCTCCAGGGTGTCCTCGGCCTCTTCGACCATGTCGGACACCACCTGCCGTGCGGGCTTGATCGTCGTGATTTGTCCCACTCCCTGGCCGGACGCCACGCCCTGCCAGTCCTCCAGTTTGTTCTCACGGATCGATTGCTGGATGTTCCCCACCAGCATCGGCTGCAGCGGCATCGGCAGCGGTTCGGGCGCGCCCGGCTGCTTCCACGCGTCGGTCCACTTGGACCGGATCTGGCGCACCGGCTTTCCGGTCGTCGCCCGCGACTGTACAGCGTCCTCGCCGCTCGCACGGAGGAGCTGCTCCTTGAGGAACATCTCCGTTTCGGACTCGTTGGTCGCCTGCCAGATCGTGCCGCACCACACGCCGTCCGCGCCGAGCGCGATCGCCGCCGCGAGGTGCTGCCCCGTCGTCACCCCGCCCGCCGCCAGCACCAGCGTCTTCGACCCGCGCGCCAGCTTCACCACCTCCGGCACCAGTGAGAACGTGCCGATGGAGCCCGAATGCCCACCGGAGTCACTGCCAGCGGCGATGACGACGTCCACGCCGGCCTCGATCTCACGCCGGGCCTGCCGCGGCAGCCCGATCAGCCCCCACACCTTCGTCCCTACCGCGTGCGCACGCTCCAGTAAGAAGGCGGGGCTGCCGAGGGCGGAGGCGAAGATCGGCACCCGCTCCTCCAGCACCACGTCGAGTTGCGCGCGGGAGCGGCGCAGCATCTCCGGCCCGATGCCAGTGTCTTGCGCGGTGCGCGGCTTCTTCGGGTCCGGAATGCCATTTTCGCTCTGCAACCGCCGCACAAACTCACGGTGCGCCTCCGGGATCTGCGCCTCCAGGTCTTCGGCGTTGCCTTCGACGAACGAGGCCGGCAACAACAGGTCGATGCCGAACGGCTTGTCTCCCACCCGCTCGCGGATCCAGTGGATCGCGGAGCGGATCTCCTCCGGTTCCATCGAGAGCGCGCCCAGCACGCCGATCCCGCCCGCGTTCGTCACTGCCGCGATCACGTCCTTCGTATGCGCGAAGGCGACGATCGGATACTCAGCCCCGTACTCCTCGCAAAGCCGGGTGTGGAGGGGATTGCCAGTCACGGTGTCGCTCCTTTGAGGGCCGCCCCGGCCCATCCGGGTCGCGAGCGAATGCATGCGTGCTAGACCAACGCGGACGATAACAGAGCCAGCCTCGCCTCTCAACACAAATGCCGATGTGAAGCTGGCGCAACCCCGCGCCCGCGCGACAATGGGCATGCAGGCGCGCGACGATGTCTGCGAGGGGGGGCTCCAACATGCAATTGATCCTGAACGACCTCACGCTCATCCACTGGGCCGTTGCTGGCGCGGCCATCGCCGCCGTCACGCTCAGCCTCATGTTTCTCGCGAACCGCCGTCTCGGCGTCTCGACGGGGTTCGATGACGTCTGCTCGCTGGTGCTGGACGCCCCGTACTTCCGCCGCGAGAGCCTCCTCGGCGACCGCCGGTGGCGTCTTCAGCTTCTGGCGGGCCTGGTGCTCGGCGGCTTCCTCTCCGCGCTGCTGGGCGGCGGCTGGGAGCCTACCTGGGGCCTCGGCATGTTCGATGAGGTCGTCGGCTGGGGCGCCGGCGCCAAGGTCGCCTGGATGTTCATCGGCGGTCTCTTCATCGGCTTCGGCACGCGCCTCTCCGGCGGCTGCACCAGCGGGCACGGCATCTTCGGCATCTCGAATCTGGAGGTGCCGAGCTTCGTGGCGACGGCCAGCTTCATGCTCGCCGGCATCGTCACCACGAACCTCGTCTATCGCGTGATCTTCCAGGCATAGGGGGCCGTATGTTCCTGCTCTACCTCTTCCTCGGCGCGGTCTTCGGATTCGTCCTCAGCCGTTCCGGTGCGGCCGACTACAACGTCGTCCAGGGCATGTTCCTGCTCGAGAAGTTCCAGCTCTACGGCATCATCGGCACCGCAGTGCTCATCACCGCCCCCGGCCTATTGTTGCTGAAGCGTCACGGCCGGACGTTGCTCGGCGCACCCCTGAGCGTGCGGCCCAAGCCGCAACATCCCGGCAACGTCCTCGGCGGCGTGTTGTTCGGCATCGGCTGGTCGATCACCGGCATGTGCCCCGGTCCCATCCTCGTGAACATAGGCGAGGGCAAACTCTATGCGTTGGCGGCGCTCGCGGGCGCGCTCACCGGCGCCGCCGGCTTCGGTGTGCTCTACCCGCGCCTCAGCCGGCCGCTCCACCTCCCGGCCCTCCAGGTCGGCACCGGCGACGGATAGCGGACGACGGCGCTGCCCTGCATGTGCGAGATGCAATAGCCATCTCCGCAGGTGATGACGTACGCAGTACAATCCGCGCATCCTCCGGCCTGTCCGTAGGTGGGAGCGCCTCGGCTCCCGCGGAGAGGATGGTTCCAGCCATGGGTGCGACCGGAAAAGCATCCGCGATGGCGGCATCGCTGGCGGTATCGCCGTCCTCGTGTCCACCGTGCTCGTAGAGCAGTTCAATGTGCCATCGGGCGTCGCCATCGCGCTCGGTCCGGTGGCCGGCGCCGTCGCCGCGCGCGCCTACCGCATGCTCCGCGCTCGCTGGCCGTGGCTGCTCGATCTGGACCCGCCCGGCGGCGGCGAAAGC
>CAYGHU010000107.1:0-4783 GCA_964349785.1 uncultured Dehalococcoidaceae bacterium
CCGCAACGATGTCGCCCTTTGCATCAACGATCGTCTTAAGGAGCGCTACCTGCTTGATCAGGTAGTCGTGCGAGGTGGTGACAGCGCTGGCGGGGATGCCGACAACCGCCTCCAGCTCCCGCACCGCGCCCGCGAGGTTGTTATGCGTGGTCGAGTGCGGCACCCCGTCGTCCAGTTCGGTCCCAACGCCAACAGCCCCCGGAACAATGTCCGTCCGGAGCGTGGAGGCGTCGTCGAGGGACGTGGGGTAGTTCGCGGCCAAGACCTATCCCCTCAGTTGAAACAGACCTGTGATCGTTCGTGCAAGGCTCGTCTGCGACGCCACCTTCAGCTTCATGAACCCGGTCTCGGCCAGCCGTCCGATCTCCTCGGGGACAGCCTGGACGCGGGATCCAGTGGAGGCGGTGCCGAGCGTGGCAGCAGCCGGAGTGCCGGAGTTCGTGTAGACATCGACGTACGTCCCGTCGCTCTTCGGCGCCCACACGAACTGGATGGTCGAGCTGTCGAGCGCGGGCAGCACGAGCCCCACGAGGCAGTAGCCCCGGCCACCGAACACAGACGATTCGGTGCCGCTAATGGCGATCGTGATCAGTTCCTGCTTGATCACGGCTGCGCCTCCGTGAACACCGTCAGGACGCCCGGCGGGTTACCAGCGAAGGTGCCGATACCTTCGAGAACATCCTCGGCAGCCGCGGCCTTCTCCAGCTCGGAGAGGACGTGATCGAGGATGAACCGCTTGGAGAGCCCAACACCGCCGCGGGTGAGCGGGGCGAGACCGGATGCGCGGTTAAACTCCCTGAGCTGCGTAGCCGTCCACGCCTCGGACGGAACGCCAGCGGGGAATGCGGTCATGTCAGCGGTCGGGGAGCTCGACGGTGCGGCGGGCTGCGGAACCGGGACCGGCGGTGTAGCGCCCGTCACTTCCGCGACCTGGCCCTGCGCTGCCGCGAGCTGCGCCTTCAGGAGCGCATTCTCCTTACGGAGATCTTCCTCGCCACCGGCCTGCGCTTCGACCTTGATCTGCGCGAGTGCGTCTACTGCGTCCGCACGGAGCGTGGAGGCCGTGCGCGCGGGCGCTTCCTCGACAGCGACGGGTTCACGGCCCTTGGCGGGCGGGAGGCCGAGCAAGCGCCGCTCCAGCGCCTCGTCGAATGCCTTGCCCTGCTTCTGTGCCAGCTCCAGCCGCACGTACAGCTTCACTTCGGGGGATGCCGGTCGATCGTTCGTTGCCATGCCTGCCTACCTTCCGTGACCCGCCTGGCTCGCCCAGGTCGTGCGCCGCTCGATGTGCGGGTTCTTTGCCATCTCCCGCTCCGTCTCGCCGTGAAAGTCACTCCGCGAGAGTTGCCCCGGTCCCGCCGCGCCGCCCGTCAGCACCTGCTTCATATGGACCGGGATGTGGACCTGGTTGGTCGGGATGAAGACCCGTTCGCACGGTTCGCCGCAGGCCGTGCAATCGAGCGGATCGTTCATCTCCGAGAAGAGGCGGCGGACGGTGTACAACGTCGAGCACGCCGGCTGGGTGCAGGCGTACTCGTACGCTGGCATGGGTTTAGCCCTTGATGTCACACAGCACGTCAAGGCCACTGATCTGGGCCTGGATGGCTGTGCTGTTTGTGTTGTCAACGCTGGTCGTCATCTTGATGATCAACAGGTCGCCAGCAACGAGTCCTGTTGGTGTCACAACGAAGGACTTCAGCCCTGCGGTAGCGGTGATGGCGGTGGCGGCGGTCGTCACCAGGTCGGAACCAACAGCCCCGCTGGTCGCGTTTTGGAGGTAGGCGGAGAAGTCGATGGTGCAGGTGCCGAGCGCCCCCGTCCCGACGACATCCACGCCCGCGCGAATGGAGATGTCACCGCCCGCGACGTACTCCGCGGGAAGCTGGAACTCGAACCAGCCGACCGAAACCTCGGTGTCCGCGCCAACGGTGCCGTTGGAGACCTCCCCGAGGATCAGGAGCTGGTTGGTGCCGATGTTGCGGTAGAAGTCGCCCGCCGTTTCCGTGATGGCAAGGTCGGCCCCATCGGCCCCGAGCACGCTCGACAGCGGAATCCGGTAGGGGACGAGCGCTTCCTCGATGAGATCAGCGCGCTGGATCGTCCCGACAGGGAAGTCGAAGGTGGAACCGGAAGGAACGGTGAGCTTCCGGTTCACACCATCGATCTCGATGATGATGGCGTTCGCCTTGTCGTAGGCCCGGATCACTCCGTCCTCGTGTCGCCATTCTGTGTTGACGCGCGGCATGGCCTATACCCCCATCGTCAGAAGGGCGAGCCCCGTTGCGGTGTCGGCAATCGTGGCGATGGCCTGGGCGACAATCACGTCAGTCCCGCCCATCGTCGCTTCGTCGAGCGCACCGTCCGTGGTCCCGTCGTTCTTCAGGAAGTCCCCCGCGATGACAGAGGCGGAGCCGATGAGCACGGTCGCAATGCCCGCGCACTGCACCCAGCCGTACTGGTTCTCGGTCGGGACCGTGGTCTGGAAGACGACGCCTACGGGGACGTAGCCAGCCATCGCCGCCGAGATGTCGTTCGTGACTTCCCACGTCGTTTCGCCGGCGCCGAGATTGACGAAGTGCCCAGCGACATACGTCACCGCGTCTTCGAACTTCACGTACCGATACTTGGCCCAGTGGCCGAGAGCAGTGACGCCCTCGACGACCTGGCCGAGCGTGTGCTGCGCCGTGTCGGTGCAGACTTCGAGGTTCGCTCCGGCGGCCTTCGCCCCCGTGTACCGTGCAGGCATGATCGTTCTCCTCTTCTGGCCGCGCGGCCTTAGCTAATGCCCGTGAGCTTCCCGAGGCGCTGGCAGTCAGTCGCGATGAGCTGCGCCCAGAAGCGGATGTGCGCGATCTTGGCGTCCTGGTTGGCGGGCGTCTGGAACGGCGTGACCGTCATGTCCTTCCGCACCCGGAGCTGAATCACTTCCGAGTTCAGGAAGTACATGATTCCGCTCTGGCACTCTTCGTCCCAAAGCATCGGAGCCTTGCGGAACTTCAGCGTGTCGCTTTCGAAGACAGCGTTTGCCTCGCCCGTCACGGTGTAGCGGAGGTACGGGGCCATGCTCTGTTCGTAGGCTTCGAAGATCGCCTGCGTGGTCAGAATGCCGTCCGGGGTCATCGCCCCCTGGCCGCGCCCGCAGTCGTTGTACATGCGCCGCATGCCCGTCGAGCCGTCGATCTGGAGCGGACCGCCAACAGCCGTCTCCTGAGCGCTCCACCAGGTGTTCGTCGCACGGTCGATGTTCCCGTACGTGCCGGCGGAATCGACCATGAGCGCGAGCCCGGTGATCACCTTGCCCGTCTCGCCGCCCGTGCCAACGCCGTCGAGGTAGGCGTGCTCGTTCAGCTTGTCGCGGAAGGAGCGCCGGAGCTGATCCCACTTCGCTTCGAGGAGGTCCGAGACCTGCGCCTCGCCCGCGTTCTTCAGTTCGTCCTCGCCCGAGATCGTGACCGAGCCGTTGTAGCCCTTCATCTCGAACTCGGCCGCCGTCAGGCCGGTCTGCGGGGACACGTCCAGCACGTCGTACCCGGAGTACGCCATGACGGTCGTGTTGGCAGCGGTCGCCAGCGCGACGAGCATCTTCAGCCCGCCGTCATCCCGGTGCTTGATGCCGCCCTTCTTGTTGAGCCAATCCCAAAATGCCAGCTTCGTGAAGAAGACATCCACGGGCTGCTTCTGGATGAACTTCGCCATCGTGGTAGTGAGCAGGTCAGTGTTGTAGTTCGGGTTCCCAGCCATCTCCGTCGTCCCTTCGGAACTTAAGAGACCATCTCCAGTTCAGCCTTCGCCTCAGCAAAGGACGCCCGCAGTTGGTCGCTAGTCGTCATCGACCCACTTGCAGCTGGCTTGCCCGTGGCAGGAGAACCGCCAATCACCCGTGGGGTGACGACGTTCGTCTTCACGAACTCAGCCTGGATCTCCGTCCGCAACGCTTCGCGCTCACGTTCAAGGGCCTTGGGGAGAGCGGCTTTGACGCCAGCCTCCACACCCTTCGTGATGAGCGCGTCGATCGCGGTCCCGAGCTTCCCCTCGGCAACGCCGGGGAGAGTGCCGTAGTCAGTGCCATGGCGGGACGCCGCGTCGCTAAGAACCGCCTTAAGCCCCTCGTTGAAGGCTTTGCGTGTCTCCGCGCGCACTTCGTCTGCGCTGGCCTGCTTCGGGCCGGGTTCGGGATCTTCCAGGGTCACGTCGGGGTTCAACCGCGCGTACTCGCGCATGAATCCCGCGAGCCCGTCTTCCTTGATCAGCCGCTGGGCGAAGCCCTCTGGATCAACGGCCTGTTCCGTCAACGCATCGACGTACTGGTCGTGCCAGAACTTCGTGTCCTGCTGCTCTTTGATCAGCTCCTGGCGCGCTTCCTCGCGGATCTGCGCCGGGGTCTTGACGGGCTCTTCCGGCGTGGCCGGCTGCTCTGTGGGGTCCGGTGCTGCTTCGGCGGGCTGGGGGGTAGCGGCTGCCTCACCCTCTGTCGGGGCCTCGCCCTCGGGCGCGGTGTCCTCGGTCGGGGTTTCGGGGGCGGCTACTTCGGCCTTCGCTTCGGCGAAAGCGTCCGAGAAGTCGTACGGCTCCTCACCCTCGGCCTCGATAACGGGGTCCGGGGTGACTTCTGCCGTGCTTACGTCGGCGACGCTCTGACCGTCAGCTTCGGTTTCCACAGTCGGATGATGACTGCTTTTGGCTTAGTTCGTCAAGCTAACGGTGAAGCGCCTACCCGCGTGATCACTTTGCCGGCGCCGGCAAACCGTTCCCGGACACAGCGAAGCCCCGCCGAAACGGGGCC
>CAYGHU010000107.1:4883-5993 GCA_964349785.1 uncultured Dehalococcoidaceae bacterium
TCCCGGAAGCGAGTCGTAAAAGAATCGGGCAAATAGCGGATTGCTCTGCCGGAATTTCTTTCGCTCGGGGTTGCTGCCCACGCGGTTCGCGCGGAAGGCGAGCTGCGCGCCCGTGGCGTCGTACTGCCGGAGCAGCGCCAGCGCATGGTTCCGGTTCTTCGCCGCGCCTGTCGCCACGAGATCCCCGGCCAGCGCGAGGAACTGGCCGGCCTTCTCAGCTTCCTCCGTCGTCATGCCGCGATAGGCCGGGATATCGTAGTACGCCTTCGCTTGCTTCTTGGCTTCACGTAGCTCCCGTACGGCGGAGTTGTCGCGGATACCGGACTCCTTGGCCGCCTTCTCCTCCACGCCGGGGTGAGCGCCCTCGTACTGCGCCTGCAGCCGTTCTAGCTTGTCGTAGTCGATCTGGCCGTTCGGCATCGTCGCCTGCTCGTAGAGCCGGTACCAGCCGCTCACGGTCGCGTCGCCTTCGTAGTCGTCCAGCAGGTTCCGAGCTCCGGCCGCGCGGAGCATCGTGTCGCTGTACGCCTTGCGGAAGTCGTTGCCGGTGTACGGCTTGCCTGCCGCGTCGCGCCCGGCCGCCATGAACTCGGCGTTGGCCGCCAGCTCGCGCGCCACCGTCTGCCGGATCTCCGTCGCCATCGCCCGGTCTCCGCCGCGGGTGAGCGTGTTCCGATCGGCATCCGCCTGCGGCCCAGCCACCTCCGGTCGCTCGTTCACCTGCGACTTCTCCGCGCCGGACAGTTCCTCGTAGGTCTTGCCGAACATCTCCTGCGCCAGCCCGGTGCGCCGGTTGCCCGTGGTCTGGACGTTCCCGGCGAAGGGGATGCTGATCCCGCCGGGGCTGCCGCCGCGTGCGAAGTCGCGTTCCTCCGCCGGCGAGACGGGCGTGTTCGAAAGACCCGTGCTGCCGACGATGGCGCTCGCCACGGATGTCGGTGTCGGCACGATGCCGTCCTGCAGGAGGTTCTGCGCGCCGAAGGGGATGTTGCTCTTCCCGACTTCGATCGCGGTCTTCGCGAAACCCTTGGGTCCGCCCGTGGGGTCCAGCGGCTCCCCCAGGTACGTCTCACCCTTCAGCGGCCAGTACACGCCGCCCACCGCAGGCGA
>CAYGHU010000108.1:0-5978 GCA_964349785.1 uncultured Dehalococcoidaceae bacterium
TCGCCTCGCGTGCGGGAATGTCGCTCACTGCCTGCTCCTCTGCTGTTACGCCTGATCGCCGTTCACGGATGACCGGCAGGTGTCTGCTGGCCATCTGGCTCACGGCCTCCGGATGGTATGCCATCTGCTTGCTCGACGATAAGCCGCCAAGGCAAACCTGGATGAAGCATGACAGGCGACCCGCTCAGGCACATCACTAGCGTGATGCCTGGCCACCCCCAGCCCCCTCGCCCCGTGAGGGGGCTGGGGGTGAGGGCCGCCAGTCTCTACCGTCGCGACTGCGACTCGATCTGGTCGAGCAGTCGGCGCAGGCGGTCGAGGTCCTGCTGCGCCGCATCCGAGGCCCTCCGCGCCTCATCGATGAGCGTCTGGAGGTCCCCCGGAGTGGGGCTCGCGGTCACCGTCGCTGCTGGCGTCGGGGTGCTCGGCCCGGGCGTCGCCGTCGCGCCTGGCGCGGGCTGCTGCAATGGAAGCGCCCCCGGCAACGTCGAGGCGCGCCGCCCAAGCACCACGTCCAGCGCCTCCTGGAATGTCGGCTCCATCGCGATGTCGTTTCCGTTCGCCACCACCACCCGCTTCAGCTCCGGCAGCCGCGAGTTCTCCGCCTGCAGATAGACCGGCTCCACAAAGAGGAACGACTCCGCGATCGGGATCATGAACATGTTCCCCCGGATGACCTGCGACCCCGACTGGTTCCACAACGTCAGCTGCTGCGAGATGCCGGGCGTCTGGTCGATCCGCGCCTCGATCTGCGCCGGGCCATACACAAGCGTGTCCGTTGGGAACCGGTACGCGCGCAGCTTGCCGTAGTGCTCCGGGTCGGAGCGGCCCGCCAGCCACCCCACCGTGTTCTGCTTGTTCGCGGGTGTGAACGGCATCACGATCACGAACTCTTCGTCCGTCTCGCCCGGCAGGCTCATCGTCAGGTAGTACGGCTTCAGCGGCTCTTCCCGCTGCGCCGCCCGGTGCAGCGGGACGTTCCAGACATCCTCACCCACGAAAAACACGCGAGGGTCGGTGATGTGGTATTTCAGATATATGTCGGACTGCAGTTGAAACAGCTCCTCCGGGTATCGCAAGTGCGCTCGCAACTCCTCCGGCATATCGCTGCCAGACGTGAACAGGTCAGGGAAGACCTTCGCCCAAGTCGCCGCCACCGGGTCGTCTGGCTGCACCAGGTAGAAGGTCATGTCGCCTGTCAGCGCGTTCATCACGATCTTCACGCTGTTGCGGATGTAGTTTGTCCCGCCTCGATGCTGCGAGTACGGGAACCGCCCGGAGGATGTGTAGGCGTCCTGAATCCAGTACAACTGCCCTTCGAGGATCACCGCGTATGGATCGGGGTCGAGCGAGAGGAACGGCGCCACCTTCTTGATCCGGTCCGAAAGCGACCGGTGCATGAGCACCCGCGAGTCCGAACCAAGCTGACCTGAAATCAGCAGGTTGGCGTCCCTCAGCTCCCAGGCCAGCGCCGCTTTCCGCAACACTGAGGACAGGCGGATGCCGCGGTCAGGTTCGTAGCGCGTCTCCGCGTTCCCCTCTCCCAGCGGATAGTCGAACTCGGCCACGTTCGTGCGCACCACCACGGTGTGGTCGGTTCGCTCGCCGAAGTACACGCGCCCACCTTCGATGCTGACCGGAATCTGGTCACCCACCGGTGGAATGTCACGGGTCAATAACACAGGCAGACCTTCGTCGCGAGACTCGTTCACGGGCGCGATGACGGCGCCGAAACCATGCGTCAACTGCAGCTGCTCCCGCGTCCAGTTCGCCTCCACCCGTCGGATGTCCAGCTCGCGCACGCTCAGCATGACCTGGCGCTTCACTCCGCCGAGCATGTAGCGGTCGACATCCACGTCGTTGAATACATAGAACGGCCGGATCGACTGGATCTGGTTGAACGTGTCGAGCAACGGGGCCGGATCCCACACCCGCACGTTTCTCGTCGTGTCGGTGTTCGCGTCGATCTCAGCTACAGTGAGCGCCACGCGTCCGGGGAAGTTCGTCTCCTCCACGCCCTCCAGGCCGTACGCTAGCCGCGTGAACTCGATGTTCCGCGCGATATACTCCTCTTCTTTTTCCAGCTCATTGGGACGCACCTGCACGGACTGCACCGCCGAGGGGTAGATCACGCCGCCGAGAATCCCAGCCACCGCTATCCCCCCCAGTGCCACCGCCGGCACCCGGTAGCTGGTGGAGAGAAATGCGCTGGCGATGACCGCCGCCCCGGCAAACGCCGTCAGTACGATGAGCAGATACCGCACCGGCACCCGGGCATGCACGTCGGTGTACGTCGCGCCGTCCACAATCCCGCCCGGCGCGCTGATCAGGTCGAACATACCCAGCCAGATCCCGGCCGCGATCACGAACAGCAAGAGCCCGATCAAAATCGACAAGTGTATCCGCACCGGGCGTGTGACGTTCAGGACGAACCGCTGCAGCGAGAACGTAAGCGCATAGACGGCCCCCACCGAAAACACGGAGACCACCAGCAGCGCCAGCAACCAGCTTTGCAGATGGTGATAGGCCGGCAGGTCGAACATATAGAACGAGGCGTCCCGCCCGAACTCTGGGTCGGTCACGCCGAACTCGACGCCGTTCAGCCACGACAGTATCGTCTGCCACGACCCGCCCAGGGCCGAACCGAAGATCAGCGCCATGAACATCGTGCTCGCCACCATGATGACCGTGCCGATGCGCCGGATCGCCTGCGGGTCGACCTCCTCGATGAAGGACTCCTCGGCCCCCTCCGGTGCCAGCCGGCGCGCCAGCCAGATGTTCCCGCCGATGACCGCGGCCGATATCACCGCTCCCAGCAAGAACAACACGACGCGCGCGACGATTGCCTTCCGGTACACACTCTCGTAGCCCACCGAGTCAAACCACAGGACATCGACGTAGATCGACTTCCCGACATTCAGCGCCACGAACAGGATCAGGAGGCCAACGCCCACGCCGACCCAGCGCAGCAGTCGCGGTGACCCGGAGTAGCCGCGGGCGCGGCCTATGCGGAATGGCTCGGGCGGAGGCCCGAGGTCGCCACGGTCATCGAAGAATCCCACCTAGACGTCGTCCGAGTTCATATGCCCCCTATGCGCGTGCCGAGCGGCTCCCCGGCTACCACCCGCCGCAACGTCCCCCCGGCGCGGCCGTTCACCATGTGCGCGGTCGCTCCAGCCTCGGCGGCACGGAAGCACGCCTCGACCTTGGGGATCATACCCCCTGCGAGCGTGCCCTCGGCGCGCAACATCGAAGCGCGCTCCGGATCGAGCGATGAGATCACCCGTCCGTCCGCGTCCAGCAGCCCATCCACGTCGGTCAGGAACACCAACCGGCTCGCCCCCACGGCCCGCGCCACCTCTCCGGCTACGGTGTCCGCGTTGATGTTCAGCGGCTGCGCGGGCGCTTCGAGGCCGATCGGCGCGATCACCGGGACCGCGCCCGCGTCCATCAACGCCCGCAGGAACTCCCCATCCACCGAGGTCACCCGGCCCACAAACCCCAGCCGCTCGTCGTACCGTTCCGCCCGCACCACGCCGCCGTCGACGCCCGACAGCCCGACCGCGCGCCCCCCGCGCTCCACGATCGCCGCCACCAGTTGCGTGTTGATCACCCCGCGCAGCACGGCGACCACAACCTCCATCGCCTCCGCCGAGGTCGACCGCAGTCCGTCCACAAACTCCGAGGGCACATCGAGGCGATCGAGCCAGTCCGTGATCATCGCGCCGCCGCCGTGCACCACCACCACCCGCTCACCGGCCCGCTGCAGCGCGGCTACGTCGTCGAGCGTCGTGTCCTCCGCGCCCAGCGTCGACCCGCCGATCTTAATGACGATCGGCCGCTTCGGCATGATGTCGCTCATGTCGTGTAGTCCGCGTTGATCCGCACGTACTCCTCGGTCAGGTCGCACCCCCACGCGGTCGCTGTCTCCGGCCCCAGTCCGAGGTCGACACGGATCTTCACCTCATCCCGGTCCATCGCCCCGGAGATGACGCCGTAGTCCACCTCGGTCGGCGCACCGCGCTCGAACGCGCAGTGCTCGCCGATCCACACGCTCGTCCGCTCCACCTCCACGCGCGCGCCGGACCGCCCGACCGCCATCAGCACCCTGCCGAGGTTCGCGTCCCGCCCCGCCACCATCGTCTTTACCAGCGGCGACGAGATCACCGTGCGCGCGGCCTTGCGTGCGTCGTCCAGCGTCGCCGCACCCTCAACCGTGACCTCGATGAGCGTCCGCGCGCCCTCGCCGTCCCGCGCCAGGTCGCGCGCCAGCGCGATCGACAGTGCATCGATCGCCTCGCGCAGCGGCCCCGCCGCCGGATGGCCATCGCCTACGATATCTCCGCCCGCCGCCCCGTTCGCGAACAGCAACATCGTGTCGCTCGTCGAGCAGTCCATGTCCACGTCGATCATGTTGATCGAGACGTCCCCGGCCTCCTTCAGCGTCCGTCGCAGCCACTCGATGTCACAGGGCGCGTCGGTGGTCAGGAAGCAGAACACCGTCGCCATGTCCGGGTGCACCATTCCCGACCCCTTGGCCACCCCCCCGACGCTATACGTGCGGCCATCGACAGTGACCCGCACCGCCCGGTGCTTCGCCACGGTGTCCGTCGTCATGATCGCCCGCGCGAACGCCGCGCCCCCGTCCACCGACGGCTCAATCGAGGCGATAGCCGCTTCGAGCAGCTTCATCGGCAGCGGCCGCCCGATGACCCCCGTCGACGCCACCAGGACGTGCTCGGCATCGACCCCGAGCCGTTGCGCCGCCAGCTCCGCCATGCGCCGCGCATCGCGGTCGCCCTGGTCGCCTGTCACCGTATTCGCATTGCCCGAGTTGACTACAATCGCCTGTGCCACGCCGGACTGCACGCGCGGACGATTGTACTTGATCGGGGCGCCCACCACCGCGTTGCGGCTGAAGATCCCCGCCACCGCACACGGCCGCTCCGAGGCCAACAGCCCCACGTCGTAGCGTGGCTCCTCGCCGTACATGCGGACGCCAGCATAGGTCGCCCCCGCGCGCCATCCGCGCGGCGTCGTGACCCCGCCGCCCTCGACCCACTCGAACTCGCCCCCCACGGCACACCCTCCAGCATCGCGTCGAGCCGTGAGTATAACGGGCGGCGCCGTCACCACACTACGAGGAAGTCCCCCCTGGCCGGCACGGCTACTGGCAGACGTAGTCCGCGTCGAAACCCTTCGAGGGGTACTGCACCAACCACACCGGACCGCCCGTAAAGCCCGTCCCGCACATCCGGGGAGCCGTCCGCAGGCTCGATGCCCCGGCAACCCAGTTCGGCGTCGAGGGCAGCGTGTAGCCGCCCGTGATCGCCTTCCACTGGCTCCCTGTCGAATACACCCCCACGCCCGCCACGTGATTGCTCGATAGGTAGCCAATGTACCCATCGAGGGCTGCCGCGTTCGCCGCCGGTGTGCCGTTCCAGCTGTTCGCCGTCTCCACGTCCAGCCACCAGTAGTTCGTCGCCGAGGCGCCAGACGTCGCGCCGCTCGCGATCGCGAACGCATCGGCGGCCGCATTCCAGCCGTAGTTGTACGAGCAGCCGGCATCCGAGTACGACGTCGCGTCCGCGCACGTCTGAGGTCCCGGCCGGTTCCAGTACCTGCTGATCGGCCCCGGGTTCGCCGTGTTCATATACAGCGAAGGCGCCGAGGACATCCCGCGCGCCCACTGATACTCCGCCTGCAGACACGGGTTCGCCGACCACGGCAGCCCGTTCGTCACCCCCACGACCCCGAACGACCCGCCTCGAGGCAACGGCTTCCCGCACTGCGGAAACGACACGTCATACCCCGACGTCCCGGCCCGGTAGAACGTCCCCGCCTCCCCCACCGACGAGGTCGCCACCGCCAACAACACCAACGCGAGGCTGAACACCAGCACCCTCGCCCGCCGCGATACCAGAGTCACAGATCACCCCACTCCCCACGCACACCCAGCCAGAGCAGCAGCATACACA
>CAYGHU010000109.1:0-5946 GCA_964349785.1 uncultured Dehalococcoidaceae bacterium
TCCCCGAATGCGGCTCTGACGTGCTCTTCGTACGGCAGAAAGCGATTAGCCACGAGAAATAGCCGACCTCCAGGCCGCAAGACCCGGACGGCTCCGGTGACAAAGCGCTGTGCAGTCCGATAATCGTTCTTCCTGTCGAGGTGAAATGGTGGATTCACGGCTACAACGTCAAACGCATCGCCCTCAAGCCCCGTGGTAGCATCGCCCAGCAGCACTTCGGCGTTGCGCTGCCCGTTCGCCGCAACAGTCCGCCTGGCAGCCTCGATGGCGACGATGTCGGCATCGACCATCGTCACCGACCCCTCAGTCGCCAAGTCGCTCGCCACTGCGCCAACAATGCCATAGCCGCATCCAAGGTCGAGCACACGGTCTGCAGGACGAATCTCCATGGTCTCAGCCAAGGCATGCGTCCCGGCGTCGAAACGATCCCACGAAAACACACCCGGACGCGAATGGATCTCGTAGACCTTCCCGCGTATCTCGATGGGGAAGACGTGGAAGCGCTGATGGTCGAGCAACTCCGAACCGAACGCCGGCGGCAGGATAGCCCCTCCCTCACGACGGACGGCGACACCGACCCGGCACCCTTTTCGCATCGACAGCGTACCCACGCCGCCAAACAGCTCGCCAGTGTGGTGCAGGTACGACTTGATCCCGTCGCGTACGGCTCCGGCCACATATAGCTTCCCGCCGGGCTCGATGAGATTGAACGCGTCCCAGATTAGCTGCAAACCTGGTCGCTTCTCCCTCGGCACACGGATCGCAACAGCTTGAGCGCGTAGTTCGCCATCGAGGTGACTCGTGCCATCACTGACGGCGACCGCGACATGGTCGAGTCCTTTGAGAGCGTCCGCTGCAGCCCGAACATGTACCACATTGCGGTCCGCGACGATCACCCGCCGCGCCTCGGACGACGCTACGAGCTGTCTTAGTCCAGCGCTGGCGCCGAAGACAACGAGGATATCCGGCCTTGTCTCACGCAGCGCATCAGCGAGCAACCCATCGATTGCATCCGATGGTCGAGATACCGATTGTATGTCGTCAGGGAGATGAGTATCCGCAGGCCGGTCGCCCGCACGTGTGGCCAGGGTCATGTGACAAGTCTAACGCGCGGAACGGTTAAGCCGTCTTCTGTACCAGATCGAGGGCAATTCCAATGACAACACCGACCCAAATGCCAATCACAACACCAATGCCCACACCGACAGCAACGAGGACAACTGCGTTGATTTCGAGCTGCTAGGCGTACAGGCGCTGCAGGCGCTACACCTCGTTCTTCTCCCGGCGTCCGAATAGTCTCCTACCGATAAGGCGCAGCGGGTCGAAGTAAACATCCACGGCACGCTCTTTCATCGGAATGATCCCGTTGTCCGTGATGTGGATGCCTTCCGGACAGACATCGGTGCAGCATTTGGTGATGTTGCAGTAATCGAGGCCGAACTCCGGGTTGGCCATCTCGCCCTTGGAATGCGTGTCCAGGGGGTGCATCGCGACCTGCGCCAGTTGGATGAAAAACCTGGGACCGGCGAAGTGATCGAGGTTCTCAGGATGGTCACGGATCACATGACATACATCCTGGCACAGGAAGCACTCAATGCACTTATGAAACTCCTGAATGCGGTCGATGTCGATCTGATGCATGCGGTGGATGCCGTCGGCATTAGGTTCCCGCAACTTCAGCTCGGGCATCAGATCTTGCGCCACACGGTAGTTATGGCTGACGTCAGTAACAAGGTCGCGAATGAGGGGGAACGTCTTGATGGGAGTGATCAAGATCGTCTCATCTGGAGCGAAGACCTGCATCCTGGTCATACACATCAGTCGAGGTTTGCCGTTCACCTCCGCCGAACAGGAACCACATTTACCGGCCTTACAGTTCCAGCGGACGGCCATATCCGGAGCCTGACTCGCCTGCAGCAAGTGAACCACATCGAGGACGACCATTCCTTCGCTGTACTCGACATCGTACTCGCGATATTCGCCATCATCTTCACCACGCCAGACGCGAAGGTGCGCAACCGGCATTCTAGCCCTCCTCGAACAGGCGCTTGAGGTCGTCGGGCATCTCCGGCAGTGGTTCCTCACGCCAGGTCACTTCGGTGTCCTGCAGCTTCTGCACAATGTTCACGGTACTGAAGTGTGCATCGGCTTTCGGATAGTCCTCGCGCGTATGGCCTCCGCGGCTCTCCTTGCGCTCGATAGCCCCCTGCGTAATCAGCTCGGCCACTGTCAGCATCGAGCGCAGGTCTAGCGCCAGATGCCAGCCAGGGTTGTACTGCCGAGTGCCGTCTACCCGTACATGACTCGCACGCTCCTTGAAGACCTGCAGGCGTTCACGAGCTTCTTTCAGCTCGCTTTCGGTGCGGATGATCCCGACGAGCGCCTGCATCGCATCCTGCAGCTCGCGATGAATCGTGTACGGGTTCTCATCGCCGCCACCATCAAAGGGCGCCAACGTCTCAGTCGCGGCAGCGTCGATCTGTGCGGAATCGACGCCCGGCATCGAGCTCAGACCGTGAGCGTACTCAGCGGCCGCGAGGCCCGCGCGACGGCCAAAGACGACCAGGTCTGATAGGGAGTTGCCACCGAGACGATTTGAGCCATGCATCCCGCCAGCGACCTCGCCGGCGGCAAAGAGGCCCGGCACTGTGGAGGCCGCAGTGTCCGCGTCGACCCGCACACCGCCCATCACGTAATGAGCGGTGGGGCCTACTTCCATCGCGTCCTTGGTAATGTCGACGTCGGCAAGCTCTCTGAACTGGTGGTACATGCTCGGCAGGCGCCGCTTGATGTACTCGGCGTCACGCCGCGAGGCAATATCGAGGAAGACGCCGCCGTGGGGACTGCCGCGCCCAGCTTTGACCTCAGCGTTGATGGCGCGAGCCACCTCATCCCGAGGCAGCAGATCGGGAGTACGGCGAGCGTTCACTTTGTCGGTGTACCAGCGGTCGGCTTCTTCTTCTGTATCGGCAGTCTCTGCCGCGAACATCGGAGGAATGTAGTTGAACATGAAGCGTTCGCCGTCGATGTTGCGAAGCGTACCACCGTCGCCTCGGACGCCTTCAGTCACGAGGATTCCGCGGACGCTCAGTGGCCACACCATTCCAGTCGGGTGGAACTGCACGAACTCCATGTCGATCATGTCCGCGCCAGCCCAGGCGGCAAGCGCATGACCATCGCCCGTACCCTCCCAGGAATTCGAGTTGATGGAGAAGACCTTGCATAGCCCGCCAGTTGCGAGCACCACCGACTTGGCGCGGAACACCACGAAGCGGCCGGTCTCGCGCCAGTAGCCGAAGGCGCCGCTCACGGCATCGCCATCCTTGAGCAAGCGTGTGATAGTGCACTCCATGAACACTTCGATGCCACGGTGCACCGCGTGCTGCTGCAACGTACGGATCATCTCGAGGCCCGTGCGGTCGCCAACGTGGGCCAGCCGCGCATAACGGTGACCTCCAAAGTCGCGCTGGAGGATGCGACCGTCCTCAGTGCGGTCGAAGAGGGCCCCCCAGTCCTCGAGCTCACGCACTCGGTCGGGAGCTTCTTGCGCATGGATCTGAGCCATGCGCCAGTTATTGAGCATCTTTCCGCCACGCATCGTGTCGCGGAAATGCACCTTCCAGTTGTCTTCTGGATAGACATTGCCAAGCGCCGCCGCCAGGCCACCCTCGGCCATCACCGTATGGGCTTTGCCCAACAGCGATTTG
The DNA here is from genome assembly GCA_964349785.1 of uncultured Dehalococcoidaceae bacterium. Taxonomy (GTDB): domain Bacteria; phylum Chloroflexota; class Dehalococcoidia; order UBA2979; family UBA2979; genus JAIBBD01. Next base: position 3,708 of record CAYGHU010000109.1, read on the forward strand.
CAGACGAGGGCGGTCTTCGCGCCCTGCGCTGATGACTCGATCGCCGCGCGAAGTCCAGCGCCGCCCGCACCGATGACGAGCACGTCAAACTCGTGCGTCTCGTAGTCGGCCATCGTTCCCCCTCGATCTGACGCCGCCGAGGCGGCGAGTCGCCTAGAAGCTGCTCCAGGTGTGCGGATCGGTGAAGACACCGTTCGCCACCAGATGGATGTACAGATCCGTCACACCCACTCCGATCAGACTGAGCCACGCCCAGAGCCGGTGATGTTCGTTTGCCACCGTCACGAGGCTCCACGTCTTGTGACGCATCTTTGTGAAGCTACTGCAGGAGTAGCAATCGAGGCTGCCACCAACCAAGTGCCTGAACGAGTGGCAACCCGTCGTGTACATCATGAGCAAGAACGCGTTGACGGTCAGGATGACGGAGCCGACACCGATGCCCCACTCGCCCTCGAAGCGGTATGAGCGCAGCGCGCCGTACCAGAGGAAGGCGACGAAAAGGAGCGCGACGTAGAGCGAGAAACGGTGCACGTTCTGCAACACCAGTGGAAACTTCGACTCTCCCGAGTAGCCTTTCGCGGGCTCGCTCACAGCGCAGGCAGGAGGACTCAGGAAGTAGGAGCGATAGTAAGCGCGGCGGTAGTAGTAGCAGGTCGTCCGGAATGAGAGCGGCGCCCACAAAATAAGGATGGCAGGCGACAACCAGTCTGGCAGCCAGCCGGGATGGATAAGCGGCTCGAAGAATGGCGAAAGGTACGGACCGATCTCGAATTTCCAATGATCCCCGAGGAAAGCCGAAATGGTCGTGTACACGATGAATAGGAAGAGGCCTCCGCCGACCAGAGCTGGTTCGACCCACCAGCGGTCTTTTCGTTGCGTGACCCCGTAGCGTTGCTCGCCCGCCGTCTGTGTGGCCTGTGCCATACCAGGTTGCCTTCTTCTGGCTACTCGTCTGTTGAGCGCCGACGAATGACGCTCAGGTGACTATTCTCTCCGAATCCAACACGGTCAAGTCAGGCCACACCGCGCGTACCGCGCTGACGATGCCGGTCATAGAGCATGAGCGCCACGGCCGTCTTGGCATCCTGAATGCGGCCATCCTCAACCGACTCTACGACTTGGTCGTAGGTCATCGGGATCGGAGCGGATAAATGCTCATCCTCGTCGTGCGCGAGCGGATCCGGACGGAGCCCGGTGGCCAGGAAGTAGTGAATGTACTCATCGCAGTAGCCGGGCACCATCCACGTCCCGCCCAGCCGCTGCAGGGAGTCGGCGGCAAAGCCGGTCTCCTCCCGCAACTCTCGCTGCGCTGTCTCCTCCGGGACTTCGTCGTGATCGAGCGTCCCTGCGGGGATTTCGAGCAACTCCTGTTGCACCGCGAGTCGATACTGGCGGATCAGCAGCCAGCGTCCTTCGTCATCGATGGCGACGATGGCGACGGCGCCCGGATGACGGATGATGCTCCGCTCAATGACGGCGCCGTGAGGAAGGCGTACCGAACACTGGACGACGTCGAAGACGTGGGTGTGATGGAGCACCTCGGAGCCGAGGACCTCGAAGCCACTCACTGTGCGGCGTTCAGTTCGAGCGTCATCGCGATTTCGTTGCAACCGGGGAACTTCGGGCAACGATAGCATTCATTCCACACCTTGCGCGGGAGCGTCATCACATCCACCTGTTGGAAACCGAGGCGCTCGAAGAAGCCCGGGCGGTACGTCAACGCAAAGATGCGGTCGAGACCCAGAGTGCGCGCTTCCTCGATGCATGCGCGGACAACTATGCTGCCATAGCCCCCCGATTGCCTGTCTTCCGCAACAGCCAGCGACTTTAACTCGGCGAGATCTGCCCATGTGATGTGGAGCGCGCCGCAGGCAACTGTCTCGCCAGCTTCGCGGACGACGAAGAAGTCACGCAAGTTCTCGTACGTCTCCCCCATGGTCCGAGGCAGCATGTCGCCTCGCGCCGCCCAGAAATTGACGAGCCGGTGGATCGCTTCGGCGTCATGTACGGTCGCGCGGGCGACTTCGACCGGAGCCCTCGTGGCAATCGGTTGCTGTGTTCGTCGTTCAATCATGGGTCGGCCTCCGATGGCCTGGTGCGGTAATAAGGATAGAGCACTGCCGCTCGTTACGTCGCGTGGCGTTGCAGCCCGCTCCCGTATTTTCAAGAGATTGCGTTGTCCACCAGAAGGTGAAGCTGCCAAATCGAGCACCAAACCGAGACTCCTTGACTTCGTCGG
>CAYGHU010000110.1:0-5805 GCA_964349785.1 uncultured Dehalococcoidaceae bacterium
GTACGAGGCGCTGCGGGCGTACCTCCTCAATACAGCCGATCAGTGGCGTGGCTGCGCCGGCCCCGAATACGCGGCGCGCGTCTTGCGGACGAAGACGTATGTGACCCAGGAGGCGACGGCGTTGTGCGCCAGCCTATTCTTGCTCAGCGGCGGACGTCACTACCGCCGCAACGATGCGCTCGCGCGGCTGCTCGCGGACTCGTTCGCTGGGACCTCGCTGCGGCCGCCGCTGGCGCTGGCGCTGGACGCGCTCGTCGAGCAGTTCGCGGCAGTCGATCTCTAGGGCGAGGCGCTTGTGTCACTTGGCTGCGAGCCATTCGAGGTCAAAGTCGCGCAGCGAGGCGATGACCGCATGCGCCCCGGGCTGTGGCGGCACTGCTGAGCTCGCCTGCCGCGTCTGCACGACGAACATGCCTGCCGTATGCGCTGCCTGCACCCCCGGCACCGAGTCCTCGACGGCGAGGCATGCCTCAGGGGCGATGTCGAGCAGACTCGCGGTATGGAGGTAGATGTCCGGCTGTGGCTTGGCGCGTGTCACTGCGTCCGCGGCGACCACGATGTCGATGTGCGAGACGAGGCCAGCCCCGTCGAGCGTCGTGTACACCCAACGGGGCTGTGACTGGGACGCGACGGCAACGGGCACTTCGCGTTGGCGAATCGTGTCGAGGAGTTCGACCGCGCCATCGAGCGGCGGCAGCTTGAGCGCGACGAGTTGCTCGGTGACCAGATCGTCGTAGCGCTCGATGATGTCCTCGATGCTTGTCTGCATCGCGAATCGCTCGCGCACCCAACCCGCGAACGACTCGACTGAGGCGCCAACGAACCGGGCGTACTCTGCATCGGTCACGACGTTGGGTGCGACGAGCCGCAAGGTCGCCGCGTGGTGCGCGGGCTCGGAGTCCACCAGCACCCCGTCGAGGTCGAAGATGATGGCGCGAATGCGCCGGAGGTGCGCGCGCCCGCTCACCGCTGTCCCTCCACGAGCAGCTTCAGCCGCCAGAGCGCGTCACGGAAGGCCTGGCGGCGCAACGGGCGGTGCACCGCCGGCTCCAGCAGCCAGCCCAGGACGCCCCCGGCCGGCTGGTAGCCGGCCTCGACGGTGACGTGCACGTCGCGCGCCCCCTCGGGGTTGAGCGCCCATGCCAGCAGCTCAATGCTGCCTGGCCCGTCAGCCGCCGCGAACTCCAGGTACGTCGGTGGCTCGTCCGTGGCGACGGTCAGCCGCGCGCGCTCGGTCCGCATCGGGAGCGCCAGGGCAAACGAGAGGGCGTTGGCGCTGGCATCGATGTCCGAGAATGCCGGCGGCAGCCACGTGCGGCCGGCGTCAAGGCAGAACAGGTGGTCGTACACGTCGCCCGGCGAGGCATGGATGTGGACATCCTCGCGCAGCCGCCTCACGCGCGGGTGTCCTCGCCATCGGGCGCCCCGTCCGGAGCCCCGCGCTCTCGCATTGTCGGGAAGAGGATGACCTCGCGGATGGAAGGCTCGCCAGCGATCAACATCACCAGTCGTTCGATGCCGACGCCGAGACCGCCTGCCGGCGGCATGCCGTATTCGAGGGCGTGGAGGAAGTCCTCGTCGGCGACCTCCGCCTCATCGTCGCCCCCGGCCTGCTTTAATGCCTGTTCGTGCATGCGTTCGCGTTGTTCCACCGGGTCGTTCTGCTCTGAATACGCGTTTGCCAGCTCATAGCCGATGGCGAACAGCTCAAAACGCTCGGCGATCGCCGGGTCGCCATCCTTGCGTTTCGCGAGCGGAGAGAACTCCGCCGGATAGTCGAAGACGAAGGTCGGCTGGATCAGCTTTGGCTCAACGAGGGTGGACATGATCTCGTCGAGCACCTTTCCCCAGGAGGCGTGCTCGTCCACGTGCACGCCTCGCGCCAGCGCCGCAACGCGAAGGCTATTGGCGTCTGGATAGTCGGCGTAGTCGATCCCGGTCTCTTCCCGAAGCAGCTCGCGATACGTTGTCCGGCGCCAGGGCGGATCGAGGTCTACTACGTGCTCGCCGAAGGGCAACTGCAGCGTGCCCGCCACCTCGAGGGCGACGGACTTGAGCAGCCCTTCCACCATGTCGGCTACGTCCTGATAGTCGGCATACGCCTCGTAGGACTCCAGGAGGGTGAACTCAGGGTTGTGCCTGCGGTCAATCCCCTCATTGCGAAAGACGCGGCCCAGCTCAAACAGCCGGTCGAACCCCCCGATGAGCAGCTGCTTGAGGTGCAGTTCGAGCGAGATGCGGAGGAACAAGTCCCGGTCGAGGGCGTTATGGTGCGTCACGAATGGACGGGCGGCGGCCCCTCCCGCGTGCTCTTGCAGGACCGGCGTCTCGACCTCCATGAACCCGCGCTCCTGGAAGAAACGCCGGATCGAGGCCACAATCGCCGCTCGTGTCCGCGCGATCTCGCGCGAACGTTCATTCGCGATGAGATCCAGGTACCGCTGTCGGTAGCGTATTTCCACGTCGGTCACGCCGTGCCACTTCTCAGGCAGCGGGCGCAGCGCTTTCACGATGACGCGCCACGATGAGACGCCGACGGTCACCTCGCCGGTCCGAGTGCGAAAAAGCTGGCCGCCCGCCTGTAAGAAGTCGCCGAGATCGACCTGGGAAAGCAGCTCGAACGCGTCGCCCAGTGTGTCCCGGCGCGCCTGGAGCTGGACGCGGCCGCTGCCATCCCGCAGGTCGAGGAATGCGGTCTTCCCCATGTCACGCAGCGCGGTGATGCGGCCGGTAACGGCCACCTCGATTTCCGCCTGGCCCGATCGCTCCGCGGCTTCGAATGCCGCCACTGCCTCCGCTGCCGTGTGCGTCCGATGGACCACCGCCGGATACGGATTCGTGGCGCGGCGCAACTGCTCGCGCTTCGCTAGGCGCTGTGCAAACAGTTCTTCTTCGGTGGGCATGACTTCCCCGTACTGCTTCCACCCGGCCGCCTCACAACGCGGGCGGGGATGGCCCCCGCCCGATAAGCGCGTCCGCGGGGGGCGGTTAGGACACCGAGACGACGGTCATTTCGACAATGCCACTCGGTGCGTGTACCTGCACTTTGTCACCGCGCTTCTTGCCGAGCAATGCCCGGCCGGCTGGCGACTCATGGCTGATCCGCCCCTGGCCCGGCGCGGCTTCCGCCGGGCCAACGAGCTGGTAGGTATGTCGGCTCGAGTCGTCCATGCGCACGGTAACGGTGGAGCCGACACGCACCTCTTTCGAGAGATGCGCGGCCTCCTCGTCGATGATCTGAGCCAGCTCCAGCATCTTCTCGACTTCACGGATACGGCCTTCGAGGAAGGCCTGCTGATTCTTGGCCTCTTCGTACTGCCCGTCGATCTGGGCGGTGCCAAGCTCCTGTGCCTCACGGATCGCGGCTGCGACTTCGGCACGGCGGACGGTGCGGAGCTCATTCAGCTCCGCCTCAAGTCGCTCCAATCCTGCCTTGGTAAGAAGTACCGGCTCTTCAGACATCGGACACCCCTTACGGCGTCGCTCCGCCGCGCTCGGAAGCGGTATATGACCATGAACGCGTTGCTGCGTAGACATGAAACGGACTCGCCTCAACTCGGCAAGTCCGTCGGATGACTCCAAACAATCGAAGATATGATACGTGACGATAACCACGGCTGACAATATCGTAGGGGGCGTTGCGGAGGGGAAAATACGGAAGCCAGGCGGTGGTAGAATCCGTCAGGCGGGATCGCGGCTCCCACGCCTCGAAGGAGTCTTCCATCCGCCAGGCAACGCTTGTCACTATCGTCCTCGCGCTGACTGTCGGCCTGAGCGCAGGCGCGGCTGGTGGCATCCTCGGGGCGAGGTTAACCGATTCCGATGACTCCACCGAGGCTCCCGCGCCGACTCCGTCGCCTGACGTGCAGGAGCGCATCCGTGCGGCAGTCGACCGCGTGCTCCCCAATGTCGTGCTCATTATCGCCAACCTTCCCAACGCCCAGGATGAGCAGGGGCGGACGATCGAGCGGCAAAACGTCGGGTCCGGCGTGGTGGTGAGCCAGGACGGTCACATCCTGACGAATTCCCACGTCGTCAGCGGCGCATCCACGATATCGGTGTACCTCTCGACCGGGGAGCAGCGTCCGGCGAGACTGGTGGCGGACGATGCACCGTTCACCGATCTCGCGGTACTCTCCGTCGAGCCGCAAGGGTTGCGGCAGATCGCGTTCGGCGCATCCAGTGCACTGAAACCGGGGGATATGGTCGTGGCGGTGACCGGCGGCGCTGGTGTGTTCGGGCCGGGGAATGCGGTCAGCACGGGAGTCGTCTCGGCCAGGGATCGTATGCTTCCTCGCAGCGGAGTGACGTTCGAGAATCTGATCCAGACGGACGCGGCGGTCAACAGCGGCGATTCCGGGGGAGCGCTGGTGAACTTGAACGGCGAGTTCGTAGGATTGATCACCACCGTGGTCCGTGATGCTGGCAGCGGCGTCCCGGTTGAGGGTGTCGCCTTCGCCCAGTCTTCGGATTCGTTGCGGCCCATCGTGTCCGATATCGTGCGCACTGGCAGTCACCCGCGGCCGCGTATTGGAATCGAATACCCAGACCGCCAGCACGAGGAAGTAACCCCCGAGCTCGCGGCGGAGCGCGGACTGCCGGTCGCGGCCGGGGCGCTCGTAACTGCTGTCCCCCCCGGGAGTCCCGCCGCGAGCTCGGGCGTGCAGCTGGGCGATATCATCATCGGTGTGAACGGAGCCGAGGTCACGCTCCAGCAGCCGATGGTCAACCTCCTCAAGCTGCTGCCTCGCGGAGCACGCGTCGACCTCACCATCCTGCGCGGAGGGCGACAAATCTCGATCTCGATGGTTCCATCCGGGGGATAATGATGCGAGACCCGCGCCCACCCCGCATCCCGCCGGCCCCGAGGCCGATGTTCGATGACGATGACGGTTACTACGATGGCCCGGAATGGCCGCCTTCAGGCGATGACGGCGGTCGAGGATTCGAAGCGGACCGGAACCTCTTGCGCGTCGCCGGGATCATTGTCGCCCTCGCCGTGGTCATCATTGCGCTAATCCTGCCCCCCATCTCCATCCTCGATAACGGCGACGGCGGTTCCGAGTCCTCCGGGGGGATTGTCACGAAGGTACGCGGTTCGGTGCCTGCCTTGCCGGAGGGACTGGAGGCAGTCAGCGCCCTCTACGACATCGAGGTTGCGGATCCGATTACGGGCCCAGCGACGCTCACCGTGCGCCTTTCCAAGCAGACCGGCGATGCGACGAACCTGGCGTTCTATACGTACGCTGACAGCCACTGGGAGCGATTGGCTGCCGTCCAACTGGCAGATGGCGGTCGCGCCGCCAGTGGCGAGGCGCCATCCGTGCCTGCCAATATCGCTGTGCTTCGTCGTACCGCATTCTCCCAGACAGTGGGCCTACTGTTGGGGCCGGGTCAGACAGCGGATCCAGCCGCCCCGGCGAAAGCTGTAGTCAGCGTGCTCGCCGCGATGCCCGTTGGTGGTGGCGAGGAACTGGAATTGTCCGGCAAGCTTCAGGGTGGCCTGTCCGGCCAATACCTCGGCGTGACGTCCGCGACGAATGTGGAAGCGGCGGCGGTCAACCGCATCCTCGGCGACCCCGCCGCGATCGAGCGGCACGTCGACGCGATCGTCAGCGCGGCGCAGACGACGAATGCCGCCGGGGTGCACATCGACTACACAGTGGTCGATGGCGGGCGGCGGTCCGCATTCACCTCGTTTATTGAGCGGCTCTCGGCGCAGCTCCGGTCCGCTGGGCGTGGACTCGTTATCACGGTTGCCACACCACCGTCGGCAAACGACCCCGGCGGATACGACTGGGTCCC
>CAYGHU010000111.1:0-5735 GCA_964349785.1 uncultured Dehalococcoidaceae bacterium
CGCGCCGAGAAGTGCGCCCGCGATCGGGCCCACCCAGTACACCCAGTGGTCTGTCCATGTGCCCGAGGCGAGCGCGGGCCCAAATGATCGTGCCGGGTTCATCGATGCCCCTGCGATCGGCCCGGAGAAGGTGGCAGCGAGGCCGACGTACCCGCCGATGGCAACCGCGGCGGCGCCGGGGACAGCGCGCTCGTCCGTCGCCACGGCGACGATGACGAACATCAGGAAGAAGGTGATGATGACCTCGAGCCCCAGCGCCTGTCCGGCACCGTCTGTGGGGATAGTGCTGCCGAGCGACGCGACATTCCCGAACAGCCAGCGGAGGCTCAGAGCGGCGCCTGTCGCCCCAATGAGTTGCGCCACGATGTACGCGGGCACATGACGCCATGGAAATGACCCGAATACGGCGAATGCCAGCGTGACCGCCGGATTGATGTGCGCCCCGGAGATGTGCCCGATCGCGAAGATCGCGACCATGACTACGAGTCCAAAGCTGAGTCCGATGCCAAGCGAAGTGACGCCTCCTTCGGACACGGCGTTGATCACTACCGCGCCCGGCCCCGCAAAGACGAGCAGGAATGTGCCAACTGCTTCCGCGACGTATGCCCTGAGCTCGGGTGATCGTAGCATTACCGGCCCGTTCCATCCGTGGTCTCGCGATTGAACAACGATTCCGCCCATACGGCGGATCCAACTGCCGCCTTGGGCTCTGGGTGATCGCCGACCTCGATCTCATCCAGCAGGGTCTGCACCCGGCCGCGGATATCTTCACGGATGCGGCGCACCACCTCGATCGGCTGGTCTGCCGGGTCGTCAACTTCCCAGTCGAGGTACCGTTTGCCGGGGTAGATCGGGCAAGCATCGCCGCAACCCATCGTGATGACGACGTCTGCGGCACGGACGACTTCGTCGGTGAGAGGCTTGGGGAACTCCTGCGCCAGGTCGAGCCCCATCTCGTTCATCGCCTCGACGACAGCCGGGTTGATCTGATCCGCCGGCTCTGAGCCGGCAGAGCGCACGTGCACGCGGCCCGCCCCGAGTTTGTCGCAAAATACCGCAGCCATCTGTGAACGGCCCGCGTTCTGGACGCACACGAACAGGATTTCCGGAATCTCTTTCGTCACGATACCTTCCGCCTGGGCCATAGCGACCAGCCGTTCACGGGTGAAGCGCCGGGCGAAGAGTGGCACGTACTCCGCCTTGCGAGCGCTTTGCAGCGCATCGAGCGAGTCACGCATGAAGCGGCCGATTGTCTCGCGACCGAACACACCGGCGAACTCCCGCGCCAGCGACTCCGCTTCCCGGCGGATCGCCCAATCGAAGGTGCCCCAGTCACTATCGAGCCGAGAATCAGTCATGCGCTTCCTCCAGTCACGATGTTGGGACAACGAGCGGCGCGAGCGCGGTTACACGCTTGCGGATGGCCTGAAAGGCTGCCTCGAAGGCGGAAGGAGTGCCGATTTCCGCTGGGTCGGGGATCGACCAGTGGAGGACGGGAGTATCAAGCGGTTGAAGTTCTTCATGGGCGCGGTCGCACACCGTTACGATCAGATCATGCGGCACCGCTATCTCTTCAAGCGCCTGTGGACGCGCCTCCGAGAGGTCGAGTCCGTGGCGGGCGGCAGTGGCCACGGCGTGCGGATGGACGCGTCCAGTGGGATGAGTGCCGGCACTCTCCGCGCTGGCCTCGGACGCCTGGTTCCAGAGCGCGGCCGCGAGCTGTGAGCGAGCCGAGTTGTGTGTGCAGACGAACAGCAGTGCGTTCGCGTGCAATGGAGCGGCGCTACCGAGCGTGTCAAGAGCATCGCGGTTGAGATGCAGGTAGCGCCGTCGCCGGTCGCCTTTCGACTGGATGCGTTCGATGAGGCCAGCGCGTTCGAGGATATCGAGGTGATGCGCTAGCAGGTTGGACTCGATTCCCAGCGCTGCCCCCAGCGAAGACGGGGAGCGGTCGGAGAGTGAAAGCGCGTCTGCAATGGCCAGTCGATGCGGATCGCCCATGGCGGCGTGTATCGAAGCCCGTTCCTTGAGCTGTGATGCTCGCTTCATGCGTCCATTATTTAAGATCAATAGATATTGAGTCAATAGTCTCCGAGATATATACGGGCCGGCCCATGCCGGCGTGTGCCAAGACCTGTAGAGCGCTACATTGACCCCTTAGATCGGGCATCCTAGCATCGAGTTGTGACTGTCCCCGATATATCCGACCCTTGGTCCGCGACGGCGCCCTTCTATGACCTCGACCTTGAGGGCATCGAAGACGATGTGACCATGTACCGCGAGATTGCTCTTCGGCAGGACGGCCCGGTCCTCGAGCTCGGATGCGGCACGGGACGGGTAGTGCTGGCGCTAGCCCGGGCGGGGCTCACCGTCGTTGGAGTCGACACCAGCGCGGGCATGCTCGATGTCGCACGGCGGCAGGCCGCCGGACTCCCCTTGACGCTCATCGAGGAGGACATGCGGGATTTGCGCCTGCGGCGCAAGTTCGCGACCGTGCTCATCCCGTTTGGTGGACTCCAGCACATGGACACGGCCGCCGATGTGGCCACTGCCCTCACGACAGTCGCCGAGCATCTTGCGGGTGACGGGCTTGCCATCGTTGATGTCGAAGCGCCGCAGCCGGAGGATCTGGAACCGGGGCCCCGGCCGTTGGTCGCGCATTGGACGCGACCCTGGCAGGGCGGCCTCGTAACCAAACTCGTCGCCGTTGAAGGCCGGCCGTCTGAGTCTCGCCGGGCGGTGACGTTCCACTACGACGTGCAGCCCGCCGAAGGGGCGCTACATCGTGTGAGCCATGAGTTTATGCTGCGGGTCATTACAGCCGGGGAACTGGAGCTGGCCGGACGGCTCGCTGGGTTGGAGATGACCGCGTTGTATGGGGATTACGAGCTGTCCCCGCTACAGGATGGCGACTTTCGGCAGGTCGCCATCTTCGAGCAGGCCCAATGACGACCGTCGCCCTCGATGCGATGGGTGGAGACTTCGCTCCCGCGGCCACTGTGGACGGTGCGGTTGCCACCGCGCGTTCTGGGACACAGGTGGTGCTTGTCGGCGAGCAGGCGCTGATCGAGCGTGAGCTTGCGCGCATTGGAGACATCCCACCGGGCCTCCGGATCAAGCATGCGGGCGACGTGATTGAGATGGGTGAACATGCCGCGATCGAGGCGCGGCACCGGCGAGATTCGTCGATCTATGTGGGACTGCAACTTGTGCGCCACGGAGAAGCCGACGCCTTCGTGTCCGCCGGGAATACAGGGGCTGTGTTCGCAACCGCGCTCGTCGTGTTAGGACGGCTGCGAGGTGTGGAGCGTCCGGCGCTCGGTGCGGTGCTTCCGATCCCCGCGGGTCCGGGATTGCTGCTCGATGCCGGTGCAAATGCCGAGTGCCGGACATCGCATCTTGTACAGTTCGCGCACCTCGGGTCCGCCTACATGCGTACGGTGATGGGGGTGACGGAGCCGCGCGTCGGCCTGCTGAATATCGGTGAGGAACCGACGAAGGGGACACCGACGCTCATTGAAACGCACGCCATGTTGTCGGCATCCAGTCTGCGGTTCATCGGAAACGTCGAGGGGCGGCATGTGTTCGCGGGCGAGGCTGACGTCATCGTTTCGGACGGGTTTACCGGCAACATCGCCCTCAAGCTCGCGGAAGCAGTCATCGACATGGTGTTCGTCGAGATGCGCCAAGTCGCCTCGCGGTCCACGCGTGCACGTATCGGGGGGATGTTACTGCGGCCGGCGCTCCGCGAAATGGCCACGCAGCTCGACTACCGGAAGTATGGCGCGGCGCCGCTCCTGGGCGTCGACGGGACGGTGTTTGTGGCTCACGGACGGAGCGACATGAGCACAATCGCAAACGCCATGCGGTCGGCGGCCTCGGCGGTCGAGCATGGGATGGTGCAGGCGCTCGCCGCAGTGCCTCAGGAAAGTCTGGGGCGAGGCTAGCGGCGGCGGAATCAGCTCTGTAATTCGGGCTGGGCGGCAGCTTCGATCGAGGCTCCAGCCTCCAGGACGTCGACGGCAAAGCCCGCCGCGCCTGGCGCGAAACGCCACCACATCCTCATGGAGTCACGCAAGAGCTCGACCCGCTCGGTTGGCTCGGCGCAGCCGATGCAGTTTCCGAGGTGTAAGTCCAGTACAAGAGCGCCGACAGTGTCGATTCCGGAGCGGACCGCCATGAGCTGCGTCACAACATCCTCACAGGGGCGGTCGCTATCCAGCATTTTAGCGATCCCGCGGATCTGACCCTCAATGCGGCTCAGGCGGGCACGAAGCTGTTCGGGTGAAGCCGTGTCTGCCATCGGTGTCCTCCGGCTTGACATACCCCAGTGGGGTATCTAGGATACTAGCTGTATCGACTGGCCCGTGTCAATGTCCCAATCAGACGCGGCCCTCATGACTCGCACGACCACCGATACTGATCGTGAACACGATAATGACATGAAAGGAAGTCGCATGGCGCACCCCGTAGATACCACAGATGCCACGTTTGACGCGGATGTGCTGAAGAACGACGCTCCGGTGCTCGTCGATTTCTGGGCGCCATGGTGCGGACCGTGCCGCATGGTAGCCCCGATTGTGGAGGAGCTTGCGGGCGAGTACGAGGGACGTGTGAAGTTCATGAAGCTGAACACGGACGAAAATCCTCGTATCGCCAGTCAGTTCGGCATCCGTTCCATCCCCACGCTCCTCGTATTCAAGGGCGGCGAGATCGTCGGCCAGATCGTCGGCTTCCGGCCGAAGAGCGACCTGCAGAAGCGGCTCGACGCGGTTCTCAGTTAGCACAGAACTGCCTGGTAAGAACGATTCAGCGGCGGGCGAAAGCCCGCCGCTGTCTTCTCTCGAGGAAATGCGCCGATAACGAGGCTAGACGATGCAAGAGATCGACATTGCGATTGTAGGCGGGGGCCCCGCAGGCCTGGCTGCCGGGCTGTATGCGTCGCGGGCGCTCCGGCGGACGGTATTGTGGGAGCGCGAGATGCTGGGCGGACAGATTGCCACGACATCCCTGGTGGAGAATTATCCCGGCTTTCCAGACGGCGTGAACGGCCTCGACCTTGCGATGGCTATGCACCGTCAAGCCGAGCGCTTCGGCATGGAGACCCGTAACGAGGCAGTCACGGCGCTCCGACGGGACGGGCGGCACTTCGTGCTCTCCACGGACGGCGACGAGATGCAAACGAAGTCTGTCATCGTGACGGCAGGTGCGGAGCCGAACAAGCTCGGCGTCCCGGGCGAGGCGGAGCTGACCGGCAAGGGAGTGTCGTACTGCGCCTCCTGCGACGCGGCCTTCTTCAAGGGTGTCGCTGTCGCTGTCGTCGGCGGCGGCGACACCGCGATTGACGAGGCGCTCTTCACGACGCGCTACGCCTCCCATGTCCACGTCATCCATCGCCGTGACACGCTGCGGGCGTCAAAGATATTGCAGGAGCGTGCCCTTGCTGACCCGAAGATCGACTTCACCTGGGACACCGTAGTTGAGCAGGTGAACGGCAATGGTGCGGTGTCATCCCTCGGACTCCGCAACGTGAAGACAGGCGAACGGAGCGAACTGCCGGTGTCCGCGATGTTTGTATTCGTCGGCCAGACGCCGAACTCAGAACTGTTGCATGGCCTGGTTCCGCTCGATGGGGGCGGTCATGCGCAGGTGAACCTGTGGATGGAAACCGCGGTGCTGGGTCTTTTTGCCGCGGGCGATGTGCGAGCCGAGGCGGCGAAACAGCTCGTCACGGC
>CAYGHU010000112.1:0-5716 GCA_964349785.1 uncultured Dehalococcoidaceae bacterium
CGCGTGCCCTCGGTGTGCGCCTGCCGGACGAAGCGCCCGCCCTCGTCGCCGCCCATATCGCCGATGCCGCCGGAGAGCGTGATGGTGCGGATGGCGATGTTCAGGTCGACGCGGCCATGCGCCGAGAAGTAGCCGATGGCGCCGGTGTAGACGCCTCGGACGGTGGGCTCCAGTTCGTCGATGATCTCCAGCGCGCGGATCTTCGGCGCGCCGGTGACGGAGCCGCCCGGGAAGATGGCACGCAACGTCGCATCGAGGCCGACACCGGTGCGGCGGCGCGCGACGACGGTCGAGGTCAGATGGTGGACCTGCGCGTATGACTCCAGCGCCGCGAACTCCTCGACGCGCACGCTACCGACCTCGGCGATGCGCCCGAGGTCGTTGCGTTCGAGGTCGACGATCATGACGTGCTCGGCGGCGTCTTTCGCGCTGGCGAGGAGCGCCGCCGCCTGCCGCTCGTCCTCGGCGGGGGTTGTGCCGCGCGGACGGGTGCCCTTGATCGGGCGCGTCTCGAGGCGCGCGCCGTCCAGCAGCAGCAGCCGTTCCGGCGACGACGACAGCACCTCGATGCCGCCGCCGTGCGCGCCCCGGAAGTCGAGGTAGGCGGCGAACAGCGCCGGGCTCACCTCGCGCAGCCGCGAGTAGAGGCCGAATCCGGAGGCGCGCACCGGCGCGGAGAAGCGCTGCGAGAGGTTGACCTGGTAGATGTCGCCAGCCTCGATGTAGCGCCGCGCTCTCGCGACGGCGGCGAGGTACTCCCGGCGCGTGAAGTTCGCCCGCAGCTCGCAGCGACCATCGAGCGGCTCACGGCCCGTCGCCCTCGGCGATGCCTCGAGCCGGTCGCGCAGCGCGCAGACCGCATCGCGTGTCCCGGCGAGCCAGCCTGTCCCGGCCTCGCCGTCCCACACGAGCGCCGCGTCGTACCAGCCCATCGCGAGGTCCGGCGCGCCAACATCGTCGACGGTCGTCGCCGGGAGCCGCTCGACGAACCGCCCCAGCTCGAAGCCGAGGTAGCCGATGGCGCCGCCGGCGAATGGCGGGCTGGCCGCGGCATCGACGAGGGATGCGACTGGTTCCGCCTCGACCATCGCGGCGAAGCAGGCGAGCGGGTCGCCCTCGATGTGGCGGATGCCGCGCGCGTCCTCGATCTCGATGTCGCTGCCGCGCGCGGTCATGACCCAGCGCGGGTCGGAGGCGACGATGGACCAGCGGCCCGTCCGCGGCCGGGCGAGCGCCGAGTCGAGCCAGACGAGGTGCGGGCGGCCTCGAAGGCGCGCCGCAGCCTCGGCGGGGCCGTACGCCGGCCATGGCTCAACGGTGATGGTGGGATGGGGCATCGATGTCCGCCGCTCTCCACGAGGGATGCCAAGATGGACTATTGTACGGTCGGTCTTGTCACTCACACTCCGAGTCTGATAACGGACTGAGGGATGTGACGAGCGAAGAAGCGGGGACTGAGAGCGCCAGAGCGTCGGGGTCCGGAGGCAGATTGGCCAGCCGCCGCGCAGGCGCGCTTGTCCGCTCCCGTTTCCCGGGTACGATCGAAGTCGCACCACGACGACAGGGGGAAGCAATGACCACACCGGCCGATCAGAAGCAACAGCAGAAGAGCCAGTGGGGTGGCGCAGCCCACGACTGGGAGAAGTGGGACAGCTGGTTTCAGGAGCAGACACGAGACCTCACCGAGTGGCTTTGCGATCAGGTCGCCCTGACGCCCGGCATGCAGGTGCTCGACCTCGCGTGCGGCGTCGGGCAGCCCGCCCTCACAGCGGCGATGCGCGTCGCACCTGGCGGACGGGTTGTCGCGACCGATATCGCACCCGAGATGGTGGCGGCGGCCCAACAGGCGGCGGCGCGGGCGGGCAGAGAGAATATCGAGTTCAGGGAGGCCGACCTTGAGGCCATACCCTACCCGGACGCTTCCTTCGATGCCGTGACCTGTCGCTTCGGTCTGATGTTCTGCCCTGACCCGGTGAAAGGTGCGGCGGAGATCAGGCGAGTCTTGAAACCTGGAGGACGCTTCGCGCTGGCGGTCTGGGCTGAACCTCAGAAGAACGTCCAGTTCACATCGTTCCTCGGGCCGCTGAGCCAGATCGCTCCCGGGCCCGCACCTGACCCTAGCGCGCCGGGCCTCTTCCGGCTGGCCGCGCCGGGTGAACTGGAACGCATATTGAAAGAGGCCGGCCACACCGATTTCTCAATCGAAGCGAGATCGGAGCACTGGGAATACGCCAGCGCCGAAGCCTACTGGGAAACGATGACCGAACTGGCCGCCCCACTGAAGGCGGCGACCGCCACACTGTCAGCCGAAACGCTCGCACGCCTGAAACAGGCCGTCATAGACGGCGTACAAGCACACAACCGGGACGGTAGCGTTCGGCTGCCCACGGCGCCGCTGTGCGCGTCGGGGCGAGTGTGACGCCAAGCATTGGCTTGGGCCCCTAGCCGCCGTCCGCGTACACCCGAAAACCGTAGTCGTTGTACTGGCGGCCGGGGGCGAGCGAGGAGCGCGCGGCGATCCGCGACACCTTGATGCGATGCCGCCACGAGCCCCCTCGCGAGGCGCGGCGGGCGCCTTCCGGGAGCTCGGCGGCGGGGTCGAGAGGATCGGCGTAGCCTCGCGGGTCGTACCAGTCGGTGCACCATTCGTGGACGTTCTCGCCCATGTGGTACAGGCCATAGCCGTTGGGCGGCGTGGCGCCGACCGGCAGCGGGCGGTCCATCCCCGCCGCCCCGAAGGCAAACGGGCCGTCCGACAGCACCTCGTCGCCCCAGGGGTACAGCCACTCCGCCTGGCCGCCGCGGGCGGCGTACTCGCGCTCCGCCTCGCTCGGCAGCCGGCACTGTCTGCCGAGGAGTACGCTGAGCCATTCGCAGTAGACGATGGCCTCGGACCATGAGATGCCGACCACTGGCTGACGAGGTGCGTTGAAACGCTCGTCGTCCCAGAAACGCGGCGGCTCGTGGCCCGTCGCTTCGAGGAAGTGGGCGTACTCGGCGTTCGTCACCGGGGCGAGCGCGGCGGCGAACGCCTCGACAGCGGCTTCATGCACTGGAAGCTCGTCCGGGCGGCTGTCCGAGCCCATGACGAAGCGCCCCGCGGGCAGATCAACGAACGGCGTGGCAGCCGGCCCCTCGCGCAACAACCGCTCGAGGCGAGGGTCGATCTCGGGCCATACTGTCATGGGCGGCTGCTCTCGTTATGTACTGGTTGCATCCAGTCCGCGCGACCGTATGATTGTGCATACTTTCTCAAGTGACGCTCGGCTCGCCAACCGTGCGATGCCAATGGAGCCCCAGTGCCTCTCGAAATCCCTGAAGTCGTCATCGACCGGCTCCCCGTATACCACCGCCTGCTGACGAGTCTGCAGGCGAATGGCGTCACCGTCGTCTCTTCGCAGGAGCTTGGCGACGCGCTCAACGTCACCCCCGCGCAGATCCGCAAAGACCTCTCCTACTTCGGTCGCTTTGGCAAGCAGGGCCGAGGGTACTCCGTCCAGCGCCTGACCGAGGAGTTGCGGACGATCCTGGGCCTGGACCGGCGGTGGCGCATGGTGCTTGTAGGCGTCGGACGCCTGGGGGCGGCGATCGCCTCGTACCGTGGCTTCCAGCCGCAAGGCTTCGACATCGTGGCGGTGTACGACGTCAATCCGGAGGCCATGGGGGCCGAGCTCAGCGGCGATCTGGCCGTGCGCGATGTGGCCAACCTGGAACGCGACCTGGCGGTAGACCCGGTGGACATCGGGATCGTCGCCGTCCCGGCGGGCGAGGCGCAGGGCGTCATCGACGTCCTCGTGCACGCCGGCGTTGGCGCGATCCTGAACTACGCGCCCACCCCCGCGCAGGTCCCGGCCGACGTGGAGATACGGCAGATCGACCCGGTGCTGTCGCTGCAAGGGATGACGTACCACCTCCGGCGGCGCGGCGCCTGAATCCGCTACTCATTCAATCCGGTCGATCGACGGTATCTCGCCCTGTGCGTCTCAGTCGGAGCTGACAACGGTATCCGGGGGCTTTGCAGGACCTTCACACATCCATTGAAATCGCTTCGTCTTATCCTGTGATGATCTCTTTGCAAGATGCGAAGAGGAGCCTTCGCGGTGTACTTCGCCCTATTCACTGGCGTCGCGATATTCGAGTCATCGGCGTCGGTGGCGGAAGTGTTTCGTGCACCCGACATCCACGCATCGCTATTCTTCGCCTTCTTTATGCTCGACGACCCGCCGACTTCTCCGGTCCGTTACCGAGACCAAATCGTATTCGGCGCCATCGTCGCACTGAGCGCTTATCTCGTATTCATGCGGCTTGGAGCTGTGTACTACCTGTTGGCCGGCTTGCTCGTCGGCAATCTCGTCGAGGCAATACGGCGCACCGTCGCCAGACAACGCCGATTGCACAAGTCCGCACGCCGATCGCAACCAGCAATCGTGCGTGCGGGCCGCGCCTCACCTGACGCGACATCCGCAACGGGTCGTGCGGCAATCCGTATCAGCGACCACCCGCGCGCGTGACGATCGCGACCAGAACGTTCCCTGGCCGAGAGCCCCGAGCAGAGTCAGTCGTCGGCGGCAGCCACGCGTGTGCGGGTTGCGCCGAGGCGCGCCGCAAGGCTAACAGCGAGTGGCTTCAGCACCAGAAATACCGCAAGCGCAAGTGGGGCCGTGAACCCGGTGGCAAAGACAAGTCGTTGTTTATGGTGCCAATCATCGTAGACATTCCAATAGTACGCCGCATAAAGCAGCATCGCCGTCAGCGAAAATACCGACGCGAGCAGCGCCCCACCTCGGCGGGGCGTGAGTGCGGCGAGCGGGACCAGCCAGGTCAGATACCAGGGCCAGAACCACCACTTCACGGTGACGAGGAACAAGAACATCGTGGCGGCTGAAGTCGCGGCAAGAAACGTGTACGACGGGTCGCGACGGGTGCGCAGCAACAGCACGATATAACCCGCAATGAAGGTCCCCCAGAGGAGCACTTTCATGCTCTCCTCGGCGTCATTGATGCTCATGCCCCCCTGCACCATGAAGACCGAGACCAGGAAGCTACCGGTCGAGGAGAGGTAGCGGCTGCCCTCGCCTCGGAGTGTGTCGAAGAGGGCGCCGTCGGCGAGGAAAGGCACATACATCGCCGCGCCGATGAGCGCGCCAAACAACACGGAGCGTGCGACCTGTTTCGGAGGTATGTCCCGGCGCATCAACATCCAGACCAGGAGGACCGGCGCGAGCAGGATCAGCACGTACTTCACCGCGACCGCGAGCGCCAGCAAGGGGAATACGAGCAGCCAGCGACGCCGGACCAGCGCGTACACTGCCCCGAGGGCAAACGCCATCATCACGATGTCGTTGTGGGCGCTGCCTGCCGTCTCGAACAGCAGCAACGGATTCCATCCGACGAGCACGCCGGCGACGATCGCGGAGCCCGGGCGGATGCGGGCAGCGATGAGCATCACGAGCGCGGTCGCGGCGACCAGGAATGCCACCGTCAGCGCCTTTTGCCCGAGGACATTCCCCCACAGGTCCGTCCCCGCGAACGGTATCGGCGCGCCGGACACGACGTACCAGAGCGGGCCGTATGAGGATGGTGTGTCCGGCCAGGCCGGGATGAACCGGAACAGCGGGTCGTCTGGATGCGCGTCCGGTGGCGTCACCGTGGGGTTGTCGCCGTATATCCAGAGCGTGCGCGCATCGGCGATGTTGTGGTAGACGTCCTGCGCCCC
>CAYGHU010000113.1:0-5671 GCA_964349785.1 uncultured Dehalococcoidaceae bacterium
AGCTCGGCACCCGCTTCGCCGAGCGGGAGGCGGCCGATGCCGAAGCCTACCCTGCGGCCAACATCGACGAGCTCAGGCCGCCGGCCTCCTTGCGGCCGCCGCTGGCGCTGGACGCGCTCGTCGAGCAGTTCGCGACAGTCGATCTCTAGGGCGAGGCGCTTGTGTCACTTGGCTGCGAGCCATCCGAGGTCAAAGTCGCGCAGCGAGGCGATGACCGCATGCGCCCCGGGCTGTGGCGGCACTGCTGAGCTCGCCTGCCGCGTCTGCACGACGAACATGCCTGCCGTATGCGCTGCCTGCACCCCCGGCACCGAGTCCTCGACGGCGAGGCATGCCTCAGGGGCGATGTCGAGCAGACTCGCGGTATGGAGGTAGATGTCCGGCTGTGGCTTGGCGCGTGTCACTGCGTCCGCGGCGACCACGATGTCGATGTGCGAGACGAGGCCAGCCCCGTCGAGCGTCGTGTACACCCAACGGGGCTGTGACTGGGACGCGACGGCAACGGGCACTTCGCGTTGGCGAATCGTGTCGAGGAGTTCGACCGCGCCATCGAGCGGCGGCAGCTTGAGCGCGACGAGTTGCTCGGTGACCAGATCGTCGTAGCGCTCGATGATGTCCTCGATGCTTGTCTGCATCGCGAATCGCTCGCGCACCCAACCCGCGAACGACTCGACTGAGGCGCCAACGAACCGGGCGTACTCTGCATCGGTCACGACGTTGGGTGCGACGAGCCGCAAGGTCGCCGCGTGGTGCGCGGGCTCGGAGTCCACCAGCACCCCGTCGAGGTCGAAGATGATGGCGCGAATGCGCCGGAGGTGCGCGCGCCCGCTCACCGCTGTCCCTCCACGAGCAGCTTCAGCCGCCAGAGCGCGTCACGGAAGGCCTGGCGGCGCAACGGGCGGTGCACCGCCGGCTCCAGCAGCCAGCCCAGGACGCCCCCGGCCGGCTGGTAGCCGGCCTCGACGGTGACGTGCACGTCGCGCGCCCCCTCGGGGTTGAGCGCCCATGCCAGCAGCTCAATGCTGCCTGGCCCGTCAGCCGCCGCGAACTCCAGGTACGTCGGTGGCTCGTCCGTGGCGACGGTCAGCCGCGCGCGCTCGGTCCGCATCGGGAGCGCCAGGGCAAACGAGAGGGCGTTGGCGCTGGCATCGATGTCCGAGAATGCCGGCGGCAGCCACGTGCGGCCGGCGTCAAGGCAGAACAGGTGGTCGTACACGTCGCCCGGCGAGGCATGGATGTGGACATCCTCGCGCAGCCGCCTCACGCGCGGGTGTCCTCGCCATCGGGCGCCCCGTCCGGAGCCCCGCGCTCTCGCATTGTCGGGAAGAGGATGACCTCGCGGATGGAAGGCTCGCCAGCGATCAACATCACCAGTCGTTCGATGCCGACGCCGAGACCGCCTGCCGGCGGCATGCCGTATTCGAGGGCGTGGAGGAAGTCCTCGTCGGCGACCTCCGCCTCATCGTCGCCCCCGGCCTGCTTTAATGCCTGTTCGTGCATGCGTTCGCGTTGTTCCACCGGGTCGTTCTGCTCTGAATACGCGTTTGCCAGCTCATAGCCGATGGCGAACAGCTCAAAACGCTCGGCGATCGCCGGGTCGCCATCCTTGCGTTTCGCGAGCGGAGAGAACTCCGCCGGATAGTCGAAGAC
This sequence comes from uncultured Dehalococcoidaceae bacterium, assembly GCA_964349785.1. Lineage (GTDB taxonomy): Bacteria > Chloroflexota > Dehalococcoidia > UBA2979 > UBA2979 > JAIBBD01. The sequence continues at coordinate 1,651 of CAYGHU010000113.1, forward strand.
GAAGGTCGGCTGGATCAGCTTTGGCTCAACGAGGGTGGACATGATCTCGTCGAGCACCTTTCCCCAGGAGGCGTGCTCGTCCACGTGCACGCCTCGCGCCAGCGCCGCAACGCGAAGGCTATTGGCGTCTGGATAGTCGGCGTAGTCGATCCCGGTCTCTTCCCGAAGCAGCTCGCGATACGTTGTCCGGCGCCAGGGCGGATCGAGGTCTACTACGTGCTCGCCGAAGGGCAACTGCAGCGTGCCCGCCACCTCGAGGGCGACGGACTTGAGCAGCCCTTCCACCATGTCGGCTACGTCCTGATAGTCGGCATACGCCTCGTAGGACTCCAGGAGGGTGAACTCAGGGTTGTGCCTGCGGTCAATCCCCTCATTGCGAAAGACGCGGCCCAGCTCAAACAGCCGGTCGAACCCCCCGATGAGCAGCTGCTTGAGGTGCAGTTCGAGCGAGATGCGGAGGAACAAGTCCCGGTCGAGGGCGTTATGGTGCGTCACGAATGGACGGGCGGCGGCCCCTCCCGCGTGCTCTTGCAGGACCGGCGTCTCGACCTCCATGAACCCGCGCTCCTGGAAGAAACGCCGGATCGAGGCCACAATCGCCGCTCGTGTCCGCGCGATCTCGCGCGAACGTTCATTCGCGATGAGATCCAGGTACCGCTGTCGGTAGCGTATTTCCACGTCGGTCACGCCGTGCCACTTCTCAGGCAGCGGGCGCAGCGCTTTCACGATGACGCGCCACGATGAGACGCCGACGGTCACCTCGCCGGTCCGAGTGCGAAAAAGCTGGCCGCCCGCCTGTAAGAAGTCGCCGAGATCGACCTGGGAAAGCAGCTCGAACGCGTCGCCCAGTGTGTCCCGGCGCGCCTGGAGCTGGACGCGGCCGCTGCCATCCCGCAGGTCGAGGAATGCGGTCTTCCCCATGTCACGCAGCGCGGTGATGCGGCCGGTAACGGCCACCTCGATTTCCGCCTGGCCCGATCGCTCCGCGGCTTCGAATGCCGCCACTGCCTCCGCTGCCGTGTGCGTCCGATGGACCACCGCCGGATACGGATTCGTGGCGCGGCGCAACTGCTCGCGCTTCGCTAGGCGCTGTGCAAACAGTTCTTCTTCGGTGGGCATGACTTCCCCGTACTGCTTCCACCCGGCCGCCTCACAACGCGGGCGGGGATGGCCCCCGCCCGATAAGCGCGTCCGCGGGGGGCGGTTAGGACACCGAGACGACGGTCATTTCGACAATGCCACTCGGTGCGTGTACCTGCACTTTGTCACCGCGCTTCTTGCCGAGCAATGCCCGGCCGGCTGGCGACTCATGGCTGATCCGCCCCTGGCCCGGCGCGGCTTCCGCCGGGCCAACGAGCTGGTAGGTATGTCGGCTCGAGTCGTCCATGCGCACGGTAACGGTGGAGCCGACACGCACCTCTTTCGAGAGATGCGCGGCCTCCTCGTCGATGATCTGAGCCAGCTCCAGCATCTTCTCGACTTCACGGATACGGCCTTCGAGGAAGGCCTGCTGATTCTTGGCCTCTTCGTACTGCCCGTCGATCTGGGCGGTGCCAAGCTCCTGTGCCTCACGGATCGCGGCTGCGACTTCGGCACGGCGGACGGTGCGGAGCTCATTCAGCTCCGCCTCAAGTCGCTCCAATCCTGCCTTGGTAAGAAGTACCGGCTCTTCAGACATCGGACACCCCTTACGGCGTCGCTCCGCCGCGCTCGGAAGCGGTATATGACCATGAACGCGTTGCTGCGTAGACATGAAACGGACTCGCCTCAACTCGGCAAGTCCGTCGGATGACTCCAAACAATCGAAGATATGATACGTGACGATAACCACGGCTGACAATATCGTAGGGGGCGTTGCGGAGGGGAAAATACGGAAGCCAGGCGGTGGTAGAATCCGTCAGGCGGGATCGCGGCTCCCACGCCTCGAAGGAGTCTTCCATCCGCCAGGCAACGCTTGTCACTATCGTCCTCGCGCTGACTGTCGGCCTGAGCGCAGGCGCGGCTGGTGGCATCCTCGGGGCGAGGTTAACCGATTCCGATGACTCCACCGAGGCTCCCGCGCCGACTCCGTCGCCTGACGTGCAGGAGCGCATCCGTGCGGCAGTCGACCGCGTGCTCCCCAATGTCGTGCTCATTATCGCCAACCTTCCCAACGCCCAGGATGAGCAGGGGCGGACGATCGAGCGGCAAAACGTCGGGTCCGGCGTGGTGGTGAGCCAGGACGGTCACATCCTGACGAATTCCCACGTCGTCAGCGGCGCATCCACGATATCGGTGTACCTCTCGACCGGGGAGCAGCGTCCGGCGAGACTGGTGGCGGACGATGCACCGTTCACCGATCTCGCGGTACTCTCCGTCGAGCCGCAAGGGTTGCGGCAGATCGCGTTCGGCGCATCCAGTGCACTGAAACCGGGGGATATGGTCGTGGCGGTGACCGGCGGCGCTGGTGTGTTCGGGCCGGGGAATGCGGTCAGCACGGGAGTCGTCTCGGCCAGGGATCGTATGCTTCCTCGCAGCGGAGTGACGTTCGAGAATCTGATCCAGACGGACGCGGCGGTCAACAGCGGCGATTCCGGGGGAGCGCTGGTGAACTTGAACGGCGAGTTCGTAGGATTGATCACCACCGTGGTCCGTGATGCTGGCAGCGGCGTCCCGGTTGAGGGTGTCGCCTTCGCCCAGTCTTCGGATTCGTTGCGGCCCATCGTGTCCGATATCGTGCGCACTGGCAGTCACCCGCGGCCGCGTATTGGAATCGAATACCCAGACCGCCAGCACGAGGAAGTAACCCCCGAGCTCGCGGCGGAGCGCGGACTGCCGGTCGCGGCCGGGGCGCTCGTAACTGCTGTCCCCCCCGGGAGTCCCGCCGCGAGCTCGGGCGTGCAGCTGGGCGATATCATCATCGGTGTGAACGGAGCCGAGGTCACGCTCCAGCAGCCGATGGTCAACCTCCTCAAGCTGCTGCCTCGCGGAGCACGCGTCGACCTCACCATCCTGCGCGGAGGGCGACAAATCTCGATCTCGATGGTTCCATCCGGGGGATAATGATGCGAGACCCGCGCCCACCCCGCATCCCGCCGGCCCCGAGGCCGATGTTCGATGACGATGACGGTTACTACGATGGCCCGGAATGGCCGCCTTCAGGCGATGACGGCGGTCGAGGATTCGAAGCGGACCGGAACCTCTTGCGCGTCGCCGGGATCATTGTCGCCCTCGCCGTGGTCATCATTGCGCTAATCCTGCCCCCCATCTCCATCCTCGATAACGGCGACGGCGGTTCCGAGTCCTCCGGGGGGATTGTCACGAAGGTACGCGGTTCGGTGCCTGCCTTGCCGGAGGGACTGGAGGCAGTCAGCGCCCTCTACGACATCGAGGTTGCGGATCCGATTACGGGCCCAGCGACGCTCACCGTGCGCCTTTCCAAGCAGACCGGCGATGCGACGAACCTGGCGTTCTATACGTACGCTGACAGCCACTGGGAGCGATTGGCTGCCGTCCAACTGGCAGATGGCGGTCGCGCCGCCAGTGGCGAGGCGCCATCCGTGCCTGCCAATATCGCTGTGCTTCGTCGTACCGCATTCTCCCAGACAGTGGGCCTACTGTTGGGGCCGGGTCAGACAGCGGATCCAGCCGCCCCGGCGAAAGCTGTAGTCAGCGTGCTCGCCGCGATGCCCGTTGGTGGTGGCGAGGAACTGGAATTGTCCGGCAAGCTTCAGGGCGGCCTGTCTGGTCAATACCTCGGCGTGACGTCGACGACGAATGTGGAAGCGGCCGCGGTCAACCGGATCCTCGGTGATCCCGCAGCGATCAAGCGGCACGTTGAGGCGATCGTCAGTGCGGCGCAGACGACGAATGCTACTGGCGTGCACATCGACTACACAGCGGTCGACGGCGGACGGCGGCCCGCATTCATCTCGTTTATTGAGCAGCTCGCGGCGCAGCTCCGACCCGCTGGACGTGGACTTGTCGTCACGGTTGCCACACCACCGTCGGCAAACGACCCCGGCGGATACGACTGGGTCCC
>CAYGHU010000114.1:0-5619 GCA_964349785.1 uncultured Dehalococcoidaceae bacterium
GGCCGTACTGGCCGTGACCGCCGGTCTGTTTCTTGTGGCGGTACTCGGACTTCGTCGGCGTGGTGATGGTCTCGCGATAAGGGACGCGCGGCTCCATGATGTCCACCGCCACGCCGTAGTTCTTCTCCAGGCGCGCCGCGGCGATCTGCGCCTGTGCGTCGGCGATCGTCGTCATGATCGTCTCGCCGGTGTCCGGGTCGCGGCTGACGTGGATCGTCGGGTCCTGCTCCGTGATGCGCGCAAGGGCCTGTGAGAGCTTGTCGATGTCTGCCTTCGTCCGCGGATGGACGGCCGAGCGGTATGTCGGCTCCGGGAACCGCATCGCAGGCACGCGCAGCCCCTTGTCCGCTTCCGATGCCACGAACGTGTCGCCGGTAGCCGTGACGGTGAGTTTGGCCGCGACGCCGATGTCGCCGGCCACGAGCTCGGTCACCGCGATCTGCTCCTTACCGCGCAGGACGAATAGATGGCCAAGCCGCTCTGAGGTGGCTCGCTGGACGTTGTACGGGTTGGCATCCGGCTTCAGCGTGCCGGAGAGCACCCGCATGAACGTCAGCCGCCCCACGAATGGGTCGGCCGTCGTCTTGAAGACGTGCGCCACGAGGGGCCCCGAGGGATCCGTCGTCACGCTCTGCTCGCCCTCGAGCCTGTGCTCCCGCCCCAGCGGCGATGGCAGGAGCGCCACCGCGTGGTCGAGCATCAGCTTGACGCCGCACGCGGTGCTCGCGGACACGGGAATGACCGGGACGATGCCGCCACTGTTGACTGCGGCTGACAACGCGGCCTTCAGCCGCTCGTCGGCGACGGTCTTGCCTTCGAGGTAGTCGTCCAGCAGCTCCTCGTCGGTCTCGGCGACCGACTCCACCAGCGTCTCGCGCGCCGTCTCGATGGCGCTCGCGAGCGCTGCGGGCGGGTCGCCCGCCCCGCCGTCCACGCCTCGGTATGCCTTCCCGCTCAGGAGGTCGACGACGCCGTCGAACCCCGCAGCGACGCCGATCGGAATGGCGAGCGGCACGACGCGCGTCCCGAAACGCGAACGCAGCGCCGCGAGGACGCCATCGAAGTCTGCGTTCTCCCGGTCGAGGCGGGTGACGACGATAAACCTCGGCTGGATGCCCGCTTCGTCGGCATGCTCCCATGCCAGCTCGGCGCCGCTCTGGACGCCCGCAACAGCGTCGACCGTGATGATCGCGGCGTCCGCCGCGTGCGCCGCCGCGATGGCTTCACCCTCGAAGTCCGGATACCCGGGCGTGTCGAGGACGTTGACCCTGGCGTCCGCCCACTCGACAGGCACGAGCGATGTCGAGATCGAGTAGCGGTGCTGGTGTTCCTGTTCCTCGAAGTCGGAGACCGTATTGCGGTCCTCTACCTTGCCCATCCGCGTGATCGCCCCGGAGACGAAGAGCATCGCTTCCGCCAGCGTCGTCTTCCCTGAACCGCCGTGCCCAATGAGCACTACGTTTCGAAGCTGGCCAGACGCATGCGCTTTCATCACCGCGGCTCCCCTCGATTGTGCGGCGATGGTACTCGTTCGTGATAAGCGCGGCAAACGCCGATCAGTCCACGCCAGTGGGGGCCGTGACAGGTGCGGAGCGTGGGTCGAATTCCCGCCGAGGAGCTACATCGCGGGCCGCAGGTCGAGCACCTCGAGTTGAAGCGTGCCGCGCATCCCATCCCGCCGGAACGTGTAGACGATGTCCGCACGCTCGCCGTCCGGCACCGCGTGAGCCGCGTTCCCGAACGCGATCGCTCGCCAGGTGACGCGCCCCTCTTTCAGCCTGAACTGCAGGTGAGAGCCGTCCTTGCCGACCGTGCGGCTGTCCATGACAGTGACATTACTGGACATAAAAACAGGCGCGGCATTGCCGATGCCGTGCGGCCCGAGGCGTGACAGCCACGTGAGCAGGTCGCTGTTTACCTCGTGCAGCGGCAGCTCGGCATCGATATCGATCGTGGGGACGAGATTGGCCGGGTCGAGGTGCCGCGCCGCATCGTCGAGCAACGTCGCGCGCACCTCCGGCAGGCGGGCGGCGTCGATGGTGAAGCCCGCTGCCGCGCGGTGGCCGCCGAAGCGCTTGAACAGGTGACGGTTGCGGTGCAGCAGGCCGTGAATGTCGAAGCCGTCGATCGATCGGCACGAGGCACGCGCCTCGCCGCCCTCGATCTGCATGGCGATCGCGGGCCGTCGCAACTGCTCGGCCAGCCGCGCGGCTACCAGCCCCACGATGCCCGAAGAGATATCCGGTGACGCTACCATCACGAGTGGGGCAGTCCGCTGTTCTGGTGTCAGCAGCGAATCCGCCAGCTCGTACGCTGCCGCTGTCTCCGCCCGCCGCCGCTCATTCAGCGTCTCGATGTGTTCCGCCAGTTGCCGCGCCTCGTTGTCCTTGGTGCTCAGCAGTAGTTCCAGCGACAGGCGAGCATGCTCCATGCGCCCGGCCGCGTTCAGCCGCGGCCCGAGCACCCACCCGCACATGTCGGGATCGACGTCGACGAGCTCGACGCCCGCGACCTCGGCCAGCGCGCGCAGCCCCGGCCGCCGCGTCCGCGCCAGCGCCCCCAGGCCGAGGCGCACCAGGTCGCGGTTCTCAGCCCGCATCGGCGCGAGGTCGCACACGGTCCCAAGGGCCACGAGCGCCCGGTGTTCGTCCGGGTCGTAGTCGCGGCCCAGCCGGTCGTACAGGTCGTGCACCACCTTGTAGGCGACGCCTACCGCCGCCGGCTCGCTGCCATACTCGGACGATGTGAGCTTCGGGTTGACGAGCGCGAGCGCGTCCGGAAGCTCGTCGGGCACGGTGTGGTGGTCGATGACGATCACGTCCATGCCAAGTTCATTGGCGGCCGCCACCTCACGCACGGCGGACGTGCCGCAGTCGGCCGTGACGAGGACCGAAGCGCCCCGGGCATGCAACCGCTTGATCGCCTCGACGTTCGGCCCATACCCCTCGGTGAAACGGTCGGGAATGTATGGCAGCGGCGTGGCGCCGAGGGCAGAGAGCCCCTCGGTCAGGATCGTGGTGGACGTCACGCCATCCACGTCGAAGTCGCCGAGGATGGCGACACGCTCCTGTGCCACGCACGCCTGCGCGAGCCGCCCCACCGCGATATCGAGGTTCGGCATCAGTGTGGGGTCGGTGAGTTCGCCCGGCGCACCGAGGTAGTCATGCGCCTCCGCGAGCCCGTGCACCTCCCGAAGCCGCAGCAACACCGACACGAGCGGCGGCCACGGTGCTCCTTCGAATCCGTCGAGGGAAGGTGTCGGCAGCACGTGCCACTGCCGCCCCCCCGACCCCTCGGAGGTGCGTTCGTCGGGCTTGGCAAGCATGGTGGTCATCTGCGCGCTCCGGGGGTGGGGAAGTGCCCGTATTGTGCTCACCTCGCGCCCCCCATGTCCAGTACAGGTGTTCGCGCAGCCGCTTACGCGGATCGTCAGTTGGAACACAGTTGCAGAGGCCGACGCCGGATGTTGCCCCTCCGGCGTGCGACAATACATGCTCGTTTTGATGTGGTTTCGAATGCCGAGGGATGCCTGATTGCGCCTCGAGGAATCTTGCGACTTTGGCGGCAGGCTGTTCCGCGGCAGCTGCGGCCGGCCTGCTGTGGCTCGATGTGTCTACTGCGGCCATCCGTTCTGCGAGGCACATGGTGAGCGCGGGCCGGACTACACCGATGCCTGCGCCCGCAAGCGGTGCGCCGCGAAGCTGCGCGATGTCGTTGCGCACCAGGAATGGCGAGATCGCGTCCGCGGGGCGAACGAGATCAGCGTCTGTGCCCACGAAGGCTGCGAGGAGCGGATGCACCATCAGTGTTCGCGCTGCCGGCTGTTCTTTTGTCCTGAGCATGTGTCGCAGGTCACGCTGGTCTATCACGATGTCCAGCCGCCGCGTAAAGATCTGGCGGTCGCCTGTATACATTGCAAAGCGCGCCGCAAGCTCTGGAGCAGATAGGCGCCCTGCGACAGCTTCTCTCCAGCCTACCGCTCGCGACCTGCGGCGGCCTGGACAGGATTCACGAGGATGCCGACGCCCCCGACTTCGACCTCGACCTTGTCTCCGGGATGAATCTCGTACGTCGCGCCGGGCGTCCCGGTGAAGACGAGGTCACCGCGCTCCAGCGTCATCGCGCTCGAGATGAAGGCGATGCACTTGCGGATGGAGTGGATGAGCTGCGAGGTGTCGGCTTGCTGCACCACCTCACCGTTCAGCCGCGCGGTGAGCGACAGGTGTTCGGGATCGAGGTCTGTAGCGATCCACGGACCGACGGCGGTGAACGTGTCGGCCGACTTGGCCCGCCACCACTGCAGGTCTGCCCGCTGCCAAACGCGGGCGGAGACGTCGTTCCCAGCGGTGTATCCCAGTACGTACGCGTCCACCTCGGCCTCAGTCAGATTCCGGCAGTGGCGTCCGATCACCGCGACGACCTCGCCTTCCTCGTCCACCCGGCCCGCATCGTGCGGGATCACGATCGCGGCGCCGGGGCCGATGACGGACGTCGCGGCCTTGAGGAACGGCTCTGGGTGCTCCGGTTCGCCATGCGCGACGGGGCTGCTCTCCACGTGACTCCGGTAGTTCAGGCCGATGGCGACGACCTTGCCAGGCTGCACTGGCGCGAGTAGCGCGACCTTCGATAGCGGATACGACTCGCCGGTCTCATCGAGCCTTCCGAACGGGGTGCCTCGCACGAGGTGCACCGTACGGCCCTTCACGACCGCCGTGCTGACGCGGCCGTCGACTCGGACACGGGCGATGCGCATGGGTCGCTCCTTCAATCGATGTCAACGCGGTTGCCTGACCTGAATCACCGGGCGGGCGGCCAGCGGGAGAGGACCGCCCTCTCGTGCTACGATCCCCGTTGCGTTGCGTTCGCCTCGAAGCCTGGAGGATTGCGCTGCTCGAAATATACAACTCGCTGACCCGGGATCGGGAGGCGTTCGATCCGATCGAGCCGCCTATCGTGCGCATGTACGTCTGCGGCATCACACCGTATGACGTGGGGCATCTGGGCCACGCGTTGGTGTTTGTGACCTTTGATGTCGTCCGCCGCTACCTCGAGTTCAACTCCTTCGATGTGCGGCACGTCCAAAACATTACGGACATCGATGACGATATGGTGCGGAAGTCCCGTGAGCTGGCGCTTTCGATCCCGGAGCTCACCGAGCGCAATCACTCGGTCTACCTGCGGGAGATGGACGCCCTCAACGTGCTGCGGCCCATGGCGTTCCCGCGAGTATCCCAGTCCATTCCAGAGATCATCGACATGGTCCAGCTGCTCATGGACCGCGGCCACGCCTATGCCGTGGACGGCCACGTCTTCTTCGACACCTCGACCTGTGCGGACTTCGGAGCGCTGAGCGGACGGACGCGCGAGGAGTTGCGGAGCGGGCCGGCTAACGACAGTACGCCGGACGAACCGGATCACCTGAAGCGCGACTCACTCGATTTCCTGCTCTGGCAGCCGTCCGACGCGCCTGATGCCCACTGGACAGCGCCATGGGGCGCCGGACGGCCGGGCTGGCACATCGAGTGCTCGGCGATGGCGCGCACGACCCTCGGCGACCGCATCGACATCCATGGCGGCGGCCGCGACCTGCAGTACCCGCATCACGAGTCTGAGATCGCG
>CAYGHU010000115.1:0-206 GCA_964349785.1 uncultured Dehalococcoidaceae bacterium
GTCGCGGCGAACGCGGTCGGAGGCGTTCGCGGCAGATCGAACATGCCGTCGAGGTCGATCGATTTCCTGTTGAACTTCACACGTCAGGATACGCTCTGCGTCGGTCGAGGAAAGGCTGCCGACGCCTGACAGGAGCTTGGAGAGGCAGCGGCGTCTCTGTCGAGGGGCTATCTCTGCGCCGCCTCCCAGATGCCAACGACGTTCCC
>CAYGHU010000115.1:216-5560 GCA_964349785.1 uncultured Dehalococcoidaceae bacterium
TCCCGGAACCGGCCCTTGCGAATGCCCTCTTCGGCGTGGATCGGCTCGACGACGTCGCAACCGCGCGCCTCGATCTCCCGCAATATCTCCTCGATGTCCTCGACGTAGATGTGCAGCACAGGGCCGTCAGCGGACGGTCCGCGCTCGGCCACGAACGCGCCGATGAGCCCCGAGGGCGTGTCGCTGAATGGTACGCGCGCATTGTCCCGCGGGCCGAGCGTGTGTGTGACGCGCTCGCCGTCGGGTGGGCTCAAGGTCCAGCCGAAGACCGCCTCGTAAAACACTGCCGAGGTGATCGGATCCCGCGCGGGGATTTCGATGTACGCGACCTTGCCGTGGCGTGCCAAGTGCGGCTCGACGCCAACCGAGAGGTGCTCCGACTCGTCTGGCATGTGGATCGTCTCCCTCAGGACAGCGCTTGTGCCAGTGTCAGCAGCAGGGTCGAGTCCTCGATGGCCTCAACGCCGTGTCGCACCCTGCCATCGAACGCGATGAGTCTCCCTGCGGGCACATCGAGCGTTTCATCGCCGACCTGGACGCGCACATGTCCATTCACGACCTGTAGCGTCGTCGTACCCGGTGCCGAGTGCTCCGCAAGGGTTGCACCGGCATGCAGATGCATGAGCACGACGCTGAGCCCGCCCTGCTTCACCAGCGTCACGGCCCCTCGGTCCTGACCGTCGGGCCCGAGTCCGTGTAGCTCGGTGACTGCCTCGCCGAGGTCGATCAACAGATGCTCGGCTGAGAGATCGTGGGTGCGGAGGTAGGTATGTCCAGCCATCGGGGGCGTCCGTCCCAAGTCCCTGGTGCCTTCACCATGTAACTCTTCATAGTCACACTAGGCCAACCTCCAGGGGGTTGGCAGAGAAGTAGGCATCGGCCCGGTGACTGAACGTACGAGGTTCGCGCCCATCGCTGCGGACTCATCTCGCTCCCCCGACCGTTCGCAGCGGGGTCTTGGCCGTGCAGTCGGAGGCGCGGCCCTCTCGGGTTGGCGGCCTTGGTCGCTGCTGGGTACATCTGTGGGTACAAATCGATGCCTGTCGCCGACCCGAGAACCATGATCCTCAGCAAACTCGCCCCACGCCCTCGTAGCTCAGGGGATAGAGCAGCGGCCTTCTAGACCCATTCGACTGGACTCGCCGTGAATGGCTTCGCACGACGCGACACCCCAGGAGGTCTTCTGAATCCGCGTACAATGGTTCCGCGTCGCGGTCGAACCGAGGACTTAGCCGGAGATGCGGCGCACAATTCTGCATTCACGCTGGCTGGGCACGGTGCGCCCTTGTGGAGATGAGCAGTGCCCGACCAAGATCGCCCGTTCTCCCTCGTAGTCATCGGCTCATCCGCCGGTGGCATTGAGGCACTTTCCGAAGTCGTTGCGGCGTTGCCGTCTGACTTCAGCGCCGCAGTGGTGATCGCCCAGCACCTGGATCCAGCCCAGCCAAGCCACCTGCAAGAAATCCTCGCGCGACGTACCACGTTGCCGGTGCGCACGCTCAGCGACCACAGTCCGCTGATACCCGGCGAAATTTGCGTGGTGCCATCGAACCAGGATGTTGTAATCACCGATCGCACCATCACGCTGCGCGCCCCGTCCGGCCGTTCCACGCCTTCCGTTGACCGTCTCTTCCGAAGTGCATCAGATGCCTTTGGCGAGCGCCTCATCGCCGTGGTACTGACCGGCACGGGTTCCGACGGCGCGCTGGGTGCGCGGTTGGTCCACGAGGCGGGCGGCACGGTCGTCGTGCAGAACCCCGACACCGCGGCATTCCCCGGTATGCCACGCGCGCTATCCCCCGTCACCATCGACGTGGTCGCGGAGCTAGCAGACATGGGCCCACTGCTCCAGGCATTGGTAAGCGGCGCGTACTCTCCCCAGCAACCGGCCGACGAGCAGGGGCTGCGGGCATTGCTCGACGGCTTACGTCAACGGCGAAACGTCGATTTCAACAGTTACCGCCGGCCAACGATCCTGAGGCGCCTTCATCGTCGAATGATCGCAACGGGATCCGACACCATCGGGGATTACGACCGATACCTTCGAGAACATTCTGACGAAGAAGACCGGCTCGTCGGTAGCCTGCTCATCAAGGTAACCGACTTCTTTCGCGATCCGGCAACATTCGATTACTTGCGTGAACGGGTGCTCCCCGGTCTGATCGTCCACGCCCGGGAGCGCGGCGAGGAATTGCGGTTCTGGTCAGCCGGCTGCGCTACTGGTGAGGAAGCCTTCTCACTCGCCGTCTTGGTATCGCAAGTGCTCGCAGCGGAACCGCCGGACAGCACCCCGATCGGCGTGCGCATCTTCGCGACCGACCTGGATGGCCCGGCGATTGCCTTCGCACGCAAGGGCCTATATCCGCCCCAGGCGCTCGCTAACCTCGCGCCAGAAATCATCGAGCAGTACTTCATCCGGATCGACGGTGACTATGAAGTGAAGAAAGAGATCCGCGACCTGATCGTCTTCGGTGAGCATGATCTTGGTACCCGTCCACCCTTCCCGCGCACCGACCTCGTGCTTTGCCGCAATGTCTTGATGTACTTCAACTCCGAACTGCAAACACGCGCGTTGCAATCGTTCGCGTTCTCGCTGCGGCAGGGCGGCGTTCTGGTGCTCGGTATCGCTGAGAGTGCCCGGCCGCTGGAGAAGGCCTTCACCGCCGAGTCATCGCGCCTGCGCATCTACCGGCGCAACGCCGAATCCGTGGGGCCGGTGGGCTTCCTCGGTAACGCGGCATCCCGCCCACCAGCGCCCGCCCCGTTACGTTTGACGGACGGGGATGTACCGACGGTCTCGACGAGCCTGAGGGAAGCGCCGCCGCCGCCGAACGAACTGGGAGATCTGATACAGCAGCTGCCAGTCGGCATTGTGGTCGTCAACGGTCGCTACGACATCCAGCACATCAACGGCAGTGCGCGCCGCTTGCTGGGTGTGCACGGGCTCGCTAACGGTGAGGATCTCATCCACCTCGTAGCGAGTATCTCGACGGAGGAGTTGCGTACCGCGATCGATACCGCTTTCGAAAACCAGGCACCAGCGAGCATCGAGGAAGTCGCGACGGCCGAGCTGGGCATGGGCCAGCAACGCTATCTCCAGATCGTATGCATGCCGCGAGGCGATACGCATGCCGGACGCGCGCCGACTGTGATGGTCACCGTGACCGACGTGACGGCCATGGTACAGAAGCGCCTGGAGGTAGAAACCGCAGCGCGCACCGAACACGCTGAACTGGATCGACTGACCGATCTGATGACGAAACTCGGCGCGACGAATGAGCGATTGCTTGCGGCCAACGCGGACCTCGCCGGTGCAGAAGAGGCGCTGCGTACCACGAACGAGGAATATGCGGCCGCAACCGCTCAGGCGCAGACCGCAAGCGAGGAGCTCGAGGCCGCCGGCGAGGAACTGCAGGCTAGCAACGAGGAACTGGAGACCCTGAACGAAGAGATGCGCGCGACGGTCGAAGAGCTGAACTTGAGCAACGCTGACCTAGAGGCCCGCACTCAGGAACTATTCGACCAGCGTTCCCGCTCCGAGGAGAGCCGGGCCCAACTCGCGGCGATCCTCGACAGTACCTCCGATGCCGTAATCGTCATCTCGACGACGGGGGCCCCGCTGCGGACGAACCCGGCATATGAGGCGCTCGTGACCAGCCTGGACGGGCGGTTCGAGCCACTGAACGAGCGTGAAGAGCCCTTGCCTCCGGAGGGCACGCCCCACGCGCGAGCCCAACGGGCTGAGTCGTTCAATATGGACTTCACGCTCGCAGGTGCGGACGGCACGCACCGCTGGTTCGAGGCAATCGGACAGCCGATCGATGAGGCGGGACTCGCGGGCGGACTGCTGATCCTGCGAGAAGTGAGCGAGGCGCGGTTACGTGCCGCTCAGCAACATTTGGTGTCGATCGCCAGCCATGAGCTTCGCACTCCGCTGACGTCACTGAGCGGGTATCTGCAGCGCCACATGCGATTGTTGCGCGCCGAGGGGAACCCCCGCCTCGAGGAATCGGCCGCTGCAGCCCTCGAGCAGTCGCGGCGGCTGATGCGGTTGATCGACGAGCTGCTCGACCTCGACCGAATCGAGCGGGGCGCACTCGCGTTGAACCTCTCTCCCGTGGACTTGTGCAGCGTCGCAGCACGCGCGATCGAGGTGGCGGTCGGCTTGGACGATAGTCATGAGATTCGGCTGGACGACCCTGCGGGAAGCGCCATAGTTGTCGGCGGTGACGCAGACCGCCTAGAGAACGTGGTCATTAACCTGCTGACCAACGCACTCAAGCACTCGCCTGCTGGCGCGCCCATCGATGTCCGGGTGAGCTCCAGCGATAAGTGGGGCGAGATAGAAGTGAGGGATCGCGGCCGGGGCATCGCGGTAGACGATCTACCGCGACTATTCACGCGCTTCTTCCAGGCGGGTTCCGCCAATGACATGAAGTCGGGCCTCGGGCTGGGACTTTACGTGTCACGCGGCACGGTGGCGGCGCACGGCAGGGAGTTGAACGTCCAATCCCACGACGGCGAGGGAGCCACCTTCGTGGTGCGTATACCGTTGCTCAGCGAGACTGCAGAAGCAGGAACAGCGCCAACCGCGTCCTAGCCACCCCGGTCGCCGCGCTATGCCGCCCCGTGCCCGGCCACCTGCACGCCGGTAAGAATGGATTCGACGACCGCCAGCAACGAGGTGTCTTCGAAGGGCTTCAATACGGTTGCGTTGACATGCATCGCCGCGATCTGTGGCGAACCGTACCGACGGGCCGTCAACAGGATGACAGGGATCTCGTTCAGGGGCGCTTGCAACTCGAGTTGCCGAGCGCGGAACGTTGGTCCGTCCATAACGGGCATCATGACGTCGAGCAAGATCAAGTCCGGTGGCCATTCGATCTGATCGAGTCCCTCCGCACCATTCCCCGCGCTCCGCGTCTCATACCCTTCATCGCGCAGCAATTCGACCAGAAGTTCACGGATCGCACGGTCGTCCTCAATGACAAGAATGCGACGAGGCAAGGAGGGCTCCATCTCGCGAAGCGAACTGCATACCCAGCGTAATCGCGAGCGTCCCGTCACGGTGCGCACCTCCGTTGCGAATCCGCAGCAACCATTGCGAGAACTCGTGCAATCGTCCGGCTCGCCAGTCACACGCGCCGCGATGGCGGCATCTATAATCCGCTGGCCAAATGTCGTCCGTGCAACACCGGAAGACTCGTTGGGAGTGCCTGTGGGTACATCCGTGGGTACAAGGGCATCCGACGCGTTATTCGGAACCACGATCCCCAGTAGACTCAGGCAACGCCCTCGTAGCTCAGGGGATAGAGCAGCGGCCTTCTAATCCGCCGGTCGGATG
>CAYGHU010000116.1:0-3114 GCA_964349785.1 uncultured Dehalococcoidaceae bacterium
CGCCCATTAAAGCGGTACGCGAGCTGGGTTCAGAACGTCGTGAGACAGTTCGGTCTCTATCCGCTGTGGGCGCAGGAGGCTTGAGGAGAGCTGCCCCTAGTACGAGAGGACCGGGGTGGACGGACCTCTGGTGTGCCGGTTGTCCTGCCAAGGGCACTGCCGGGTAGCCAAGTCCGGAACGGATAAGTGCTGAAAGCATCTAAGCACGAAGCCGCCTCCAAGATGAGGCCTCCCACCGGGTTAACCGGGTAAGACCGCGGGCAGACTACCCGCTTGATAGGCCAGAGGTGGAAGTGCAGCAATGCATGCAGCTGACTGGTACTAATGGTCGAGGGCTTGACCTTATACGTCACTTGTGACGTCGTCGGGCACGTTACGCGATCTCAGAGATGCAGCCGTACCTGTCGTTGCTCGCGCAATATTCTGTGTGAAGGTGTCGTACACTGGCACATGCGTGGATCGCCACGCCGACGCGGGATGGAGCAGCGGTAGCTCGTCGGGCTCATAACCCGAAGGTCGGGGGTTCGAATCCCTCTCCCGCTACCAAGACCTGACGAAGGCGGAGCAGCAATGCTCCGCCTTCTTGTTGTCCGGCCACCGAGGCACCCGCCAATGCTACTATCCCCGCCATGGATGCCGCCGGGTGGATGCTCGTCGCGGGATTTGTCGTGTTCCTTGTCGGAGCGGCGTTGTGGAAGCCCGCCGTGTATCAGCAACCGCTGCGCGAGGCCCTTACCGCCATGGCGGCCGATCGTCCTCGACTGCGTTGGATTCAGGGTTGGATGATCGCTGGTGTCGTCATCTCGACTGCCGCCGTATTCGCCCTTGGCGCAGAGCTTCACCAGGCGGGCGAGGGCGCGCTCGGCCTGGTAGCGGCGGCGGTGTTCGCGTTAGGCGCGGCTGTTTGGGTAGTGGCGCTCTGCTTTCACCTCACGGTCACCGAATGGGCAGCGGCGGAGACGGCGCACACTGGCACGGTGCCCGAGGGCTATGAGGCCTGGCACCGGTGGGCCGGCTCGTTGTATGCGGTCCATATGCTGCTCGGATATCTGACGGCCGCGTTGCTCGGCATTGTGCTTCTGAGGACCGGTTTGACCCCGCGCTGGTTCGCATTGGGCGAAGTAGCGCTCGGGGCGAGCTGCGCCGCAGGGTTCGTGGTGCTGCGCGGCGGGCCCTTCGGGCCGCCTATCCTCGTGCACGCCCTGACCGCCGCGACAGGCGTAGCGCTCCTGCTGAGTGGCTAACGGCTAACGGCCCGCCGCCCCGACTGGAGGAGGTCAAGGTTGAAGTGTTTTTCTCGGCTCCGTGGGTCGCGGAGACTTGCTCAACTCGCGGATCCGCGCGACACTGTCATCCTTGGTGGTTAGAGCGCAGCGGACCCACCCGTTCTCATCCCGAACACGGAAGTGAAACGCTGTAGCGCCGACGATACTGCCCGGGCAACTGGGTGTGGAAAATAGGCCACCGCCAGGACTCATTTGGGCCATTCTGTCACCGGCGCTCTCGTCACAAAGGCGTGTCGAGGGGGACGGAGACAGAGTGGCCCACTGTGTGTCATTCGCGATTGATTCGCGCGCGGGCCTTCGCGGCAGCCCGCAGTCATGTGTGCGCCACCAAGCCATGACACGTGATATGATGCGCCGCGCTCGTGGGAACGGTCGTACCTCGGCTCGCCCACGTGCATACATCCCTTTCCGGAGGCTCACCGCATCTTGATGAACAGCACTTCTACCGACCCGAACGCTCGCCCGGTTGAGGACGAGATCATGGATATGGGAGCACTCCTCGATAGCGGGGGAGCTCCGGAACCGCGCTCGTTACGCCGAGGCGAGGTCGTCGAAGGCGTGGTCATGGGGACCGAGCGGGACGGCGTCCTGGTCGACCTCGTGGACATCGGGTCGAAGTCGGAAGGCGTGATTCCCGCCAACGAGATGCATTCGCTGGGCGCGGATCCGGCGTCTCGCCTGAAGGTAGGCGACCCGGTCCTCGTGTACGTCGTGCAGCCGGAGACCAACGAAGGTCAGGTACTGCTGTCCATCGACCGCGCGCGGGGCGAGCAGGGGTGGCGGGTCCTCCAGCAGCGGTTCGAGGATGGTGACATCTTCGAGGGTGAAGTCACTGGCTATAACAAGGGCGGCCTGCTGGCCAACGTGGAGGGCGTCAACGCGTTCATCCCCATGTCGCAGGTCGTGGGCGCAAAGCCGGGTTCGGACGGCGCTCAATCGCTCGCCGACCAGGTGGGGCGCTCGCTGCGGCTCAAGGTGATCGAGATCAACCGCCGACGCAATCGCGCGATCCTCTCGGAGCGCGCTGCGCTGCAAGAGTGGCGGTCAGAGCAGAAGGACCGGCTGCTGGATGAATTGAAGGAAGGCGAGATCCGCACAGGCCGGATCACCTCGATCCGGAACTTCGGCGTCTTCGTTGACCTCGGCGGCGCCGACGGTCTTGCTCACCTTTCCGAGTTGTCGTGGGACCGCAACGCCAACCCGGAGGAGCGCTTCAGGGTCGGTGACGAGGTCAAGGTCTACGTCATGAAGGTGGACCAGGAGACGAAGAAGATCGCGCTTTCGATCCGGCGAGCCGCGCCGGAACAGTGGCAGGACTTGATCGCCAAGTACACCATTGGTGATGTGGTGCCCGGTGTCGTGACGAAGCTCGTGGCATTCGGCGCCTTCACCCGGCTGCCCGGGCCAGTCGAGGGCCTCGTACACGTATCGGAACTGGTGGACCGCCGCATCAGCCACCCACAGGAGGTGGTGGACGAAGGCGACGTGGTGCCGCTCAAGATCGTGCGCATCGAGCACGACCGGCACCGTCTGGGTCTTTCATTGCGCGACGCGCGGCAAGAGGCCGAGCAGCGAGGCTGGCAGTTCGACGACCAGGGCCGCGTCCTCGCGGTATCCGACGAAGCGGTCGAGGCGTTCCCGGACGAGATCAAGGCGATTGAATCGCGAATCGAAGCCCGGAAGCAAGAAGTTGCCACCAGGGCAGCGGCCCCGCGCCGTGACGATTCCGGTGGCGAGGGCGGCGAGCACGCACCATCGGCGCGCCGCGAGCGCGAAGAAGAGCCGCCGCTGACCGCAATGGCGGCGGCGATGCAGCAAGCGCAGGAAC
>CAYGHU010000116.1:3214-5483 GCA_964349785.1 uncultured Dehalococcoidaceae bacterium
CGAGTCTGTTGCTTCGGTGGAGGCCGAGCCTGTGGCTCCGGCTGAGCCTGAATCTGCTGCCTCGGCAGAGCCTGAGCCTGCCGCTATGGCTGAGACTGAGACTGAGGTCGCCGAGGAGTAGTCGGCCGCTGGCCCCAGCTGTCGGCACGGCGCGTGCGTACTGCGCGTCGCATCGCGCGTTTCCATTACAGGTTGCGAGATCCCCAGAGCGCACGCGTCCGTTCTCTCGTTTCGGGCAAGGACGTGTGTTAGCCTTGATCTTGCAACCGGATGGAGTCACCAATGGCTGACCGATTCGATAAGTTCACCGAACGAGCCCGGAGAGTATTGACTCTTGCCCAGGAGGAAGCTCAGCGCTTCAACCACAATTACATAGGTACCGAGCACCTGCTGTTGGGTCTTGTCCGCGAGGGTGATGGCGTGGCGGCGAAGGTGCTGTCGAACCTCGGCGTTGAGCTGAACAAGGTGCGTTCGGCCGTCGAGTTCATCATCGGGCGCGGTGACCGCGCCACGTCGGGCGAGATCGGACTGACCCCACGCGCGAAGCGCGTGATTGAGCTGTCCGTGGACGAAGCACGGCGGCTGAACCACTCGTACATTGGGACCGAACACCTGCTGCTGGGCCTCGTCCGTGAGGGCGAAGGCATAGCGGCGGGCGTGCTCGAGAGCCTCGGCGTGAATCTGGAGCGAGTACGGGGCGAGACGACGCGCATCCTCGCACAGGCGCAGCCCCAGGGCGCGACGGCGGCGGCTGCCGGTGGACGGCAGTCTGGCCGCACTCCGACGCTCGACCAGCTGGGAGTCGACTTGACGGCCGCCGCGCGTGCCGGCCAGCTCGACCCAGTGATCGGCCGCGAGCGCGAGATCGAGCGTGTGGTGCAGATTCTGTCGCGGCGCACGAAAAACAATCCGGTGTTGATCGGCGAGCCGGGTGTCGGCAAGACATCGATCGCCGAGGGGTTGGCGCACCGCATCGTGAACGGCGACGTGCCGGACACGCTGCTCGGCAAGCGCATGCTGACCCTGGACATCGGCTCCCTCGTCGCTGGGACGAAGTACCGCGGCGAGGTCGAGGAGCGCCTGAAGAAAGTGATCGAGGAGATCCGGTCCTCGAAGAGCTGCATCCTGTTTATCGATGAGTTGCACATGCTCGTCGGCGCGGGCGCCGCTGAGGGTGCGGTGGATGCCGCGAATATTTTGAAGCCCGCGCTTGCCCGCGGTGAGCTGCAGGCGATTGGCGCCACTACGCTGGACGAATATCGCAAGCACATCGAGCGCGATGCGGCTCTGGAGCGGCGGTTCCAGCCGGTACGCGTGGACGAGCCGAGCGTGGAGGACACCGTAGAGATACTCAAGGGCGTCCGCGGCGCGTACGAAGAGCACCACAAGCTGCAGATATCGGACGAGGCGCTGCGTGCCGCCGCCGAACTGTCGTCGCGATACGTCTCCGACCGGTTCCTGCCGGACAAGGCGATCGACCTGGTCGACGAGGCGTCGGCGCGGGTGCGGATCCGGCGTTACTCGACGCCACCGTCTGTGCGGGAGGCGACCAAGGGCCTCGAAGCGCTGCGGCGCGAGAAGGACCAGGCGATCGCGAGCCAGCAGTACGAATACGCGGCCGAACTCCGCGAGCGCGAGGTGCGCCTCCAGTCACAGCTCGAAGAGCTTGAAGAGGAGGTTCAGACCGAGCGTTCTTCCGACCTGCCACTGGTCACGGACGAGGATATCCGGGACGTGGTGTCCATGTGGACAGGCATCCCGCTGTCACGCATCGCCTCAGAGGAGTCGGCGCGGCTGTTGGAGATGGACCAGTTCCTCAAGGAGCGTGTCGTCGGCCAGGACGAGGCGATTGGGGCGGTCGCGAAGGCGGTGCGTCGCGCGCGCGCTGGCCTGAAGGATCCAAAACGGCCAATCGGGGCGTTCATGTTCCTCGGGCCGACCGGCGTTGGGAAGACATACCTCGCCGAGATGCTGACCGAGTTCATGTTCGGGTCGAAGGACAATATCGTCCGGCTCGACATGTCCGAGTTCATGGAGAAGCACACGGTGTCGCGGCTGGTAGGTTCGCCGCCCGGCTATGTGGGCTACGACGACGGCGGCCAGTTGACCGACCTCGTGCGGCGGCGTTCGTACTGCCTCATCCTGCTCGATGAGATCGAGAAGGCGCACCCGGACGTGTTCAACATGCTGCTGCAGATCTTCGATGACGGGCATCTGTCCGACGCGAAGGGGCGGAAGGTCGACTTCCGGAACACGATCATCATCATGA
>CAYGHU010000117.1:0-5382 GCA_964349785.1 uncultured Dehalococcoidaceae bacterium
AGCCAAGCCTAGCCCGGTCGCCGCTCGGCGCGGTTGTCGGGGCCAAGAGCGTGGTCTAGTCGCAGCCACCCGAGCCGCCTGGCGAGGTTCGCGTAGAACTGCCGCTCGCTGCCGAGACGGACGAAGAGCGCTTCGCGGGCGGAACGGGTAACGCGCACCAACGTCCCGGACGGCACTGGCTGCCCGTGCCGTCCGTCCACCAGGAGCGCCGCCTCGTAGCCCCGTTCAACCTCGAATTCGATCTGCGCCTCCCCGGGAAGGACGAGTGCATTCGAATACGAGAGGTGCGGCGCTACCGCGGTCACAATCAGATCCGCTGAAGTCGGATGCAGGATCGGTCCGCCGACCGACAGCGCGTAGCCAGTCGAGCCTGTGGCCGTTGCCGCGATGACGGCATCGGCACGGTATTCAGCGAGGAGGATGCCATCGACCCGGAGCCCAACCGAAACGGTGCGGCCGAGCTGCACCCGCCCGATGACGACATCGTTGAGCGCGTGCTGAGGCTCTGCATCTCCTACCTGCGCCTGCAGCATGGTACGCCGTTCGATACGCCCATCACCGTCCAGGATCCGGCCGAGCGCGGACTCTGCCTCTGCTTCCGTGGCCTCCGCAAGGAAACCCAGCCGCCCCATACGCACCCCGAACACAGGAACCCCGAAGCGCGCGGCGACGCCGGAAGCGTGAAGCACCGTCCCATCGCCGCCGACACAGACCAGCATGCTAGCACCCGCGACGCCTTCCACCAGCTTGCCGTCCTCCCCGTCGCGAGGGAGTTCGACCAGGGCGTGCTCGACCCCTCGGGCGGCGGTCACTTCCATGAGGCGCTCGGCGAGCAGGCGAGCGCCAGGAATAGCAGGATGATAGCAGGCGCTCACCCGTTGCATCGCCGGCAGCTTCGGGGTCGTCATGAAGCTGGCAGCCTCAGCCAGAGGAAGAACTCCTGGTTTCCGGCCGGTCCGAGTAGCGGCGAACGGATCACTCCTCGGACATGCAGGCCATGGTCGATCGCCCAGACCGCGACGCGTGCGACGCATGAGGCATGCACCGTGGCGTCTTGCACCACGCCGCCGCGGCCCACTTCCTTCCGCCCGGCCTCGAACTGCGGCTTCACGAGCGCGAGGATGTCGCCGCCCGGACGCAACGAAGCGACGACCGGCGGCAGCACCAGCGTCAACGAAATGAATGACACATCGATAGTGGCCATATCGACGGGAGGGTCGAGCGGCGTCATCGAGCGAGCGTTGACGCGCTCACGCACCTCTACTCGGGGATCGTCGCGGAGGCGGGTCGCGAGCTGCCCATAGCCGACATCGACAGCGACGACGGCGGCTGCGCCGTGCTGGAGCAAGCAGTCGCTGAAGCCACCCGTAGATGCGCCGACATCGAGGCAGCGCCTCCCGCTGACCTCGATGCCCGTGCGGGTAAGCGTATGGACAAGCTTCTCCCCTCCCCTGCTGACGTAACGGGCAGGCGACCGGACGGCCACTTCGGCCTCCGGCCAGATCGCCTCAGCAGGGCGGAGGGCGGGAGCACCGTCCACAAGGACATCGCGGGCAAGGATCAGCGCACGCGCATGCTCCCGGCTCGGGGCGAGCCCTCGCTCAACAAGGAGCGTGTCCAGTCGCTGGCGTGCTGGCTGCGTCTTTCGGTTGGTGGACATTACGTAGGCGAGGATAGCATCACGAGTGTCAACGGCGTCAGACGCGAAGCCGCCTGTCCCATGGGAGGCCCGTGACCTGTGCCAGATACTACGCGGACTCTGGTATGTCCTGTTCCTCGTTGAGCACCTGGCCTGACTCCGCGAGCAAGAGCGGACGCCGCGTGCGCGTGACGCAGTCCGCCGAGACGACGCACTTGCGGATCTCCGGACGCGAAGGTATCTCGTACATGACATCCAAAAGAATGTCCTCGACGACGGTGCGGAGCCCTCGCGCGCCGGTCTTCTGATTCAGCGCGGCTTCCGCGATAGCGTGGAGTGCGTCGTCCGTAAAGACCAGTTCAACATCGTCGATAGAGAAGAGGCGTTCGAATTGCTTCGCGACGGCGTTCTTCGGATGCGTAAAGATCGCGACCATCGTGTCCACATCGAGCGGGTCGAGGGTGGAGACCACCGGGAGCCGCCCGACGAATTCGGGGATGAGACCAAACTGGAGCAGGTCGTCGTGCGTCACATGACGCAGGATCTGCGCCCGGTCGATATCGGTCGGCTGCTCGCTCACGCTAAAGCCGAGGGAGCGGACGCCCGCGCCGGTGCGGCGCGAGATGATCTTCTCAAGGCCCTCGAACGCTCCTCCTACGATGAACAGAATGTTCGAAGTGTTGATCTGGATAAAGTCCTGGTGCGGGTGCTTACGCCCGCCCTGCGGCGGCACGCTGGCTACAGTGCCCTCGATGATCTTGAGCAATGCCTGCTGCACACCTTCGCCCGACACATCGCGGGTGATAGACGGGTTGTCCGTCTTCCGCGCGATCTTGTCGATTTCGTCGATGTATACGATGCCGCGCTCGGCCTTTTGAATGTCGAACTCAGCGGCCTGGATGAGATGCAGCAGGATGTTCTCGACATCCTCGCCCACATAGCCGGCCTCAGTGAGCGCGGTCGCGTCCGCAATGGAGAACGGGACATCGAGGATGCGCGCGAGGGTACGGGCAAACGCGGTCTTGCCTGTACCGGTCGGCCCAATCAGCAGGATATTCGATTTCTCCAGCTCAATGTCGGCCTGGACCGGCGCGTCGATGCGCTTGAAGTGGTTATAGACCGCTACGGAGAGGACGCGCTTGGTGCGTTCCTGTCCAACGATATATTCATCGAGCTGGGACACGAGCTCCTGCGGCGTGCGCAGGCGCGTGCGTTGGCCCTTGCCCGGTGATTTGCCTGCGGACTGAGTCTCCTCGCTGATGATCTCCTGGCACAGCTCGACACACTCGTCGCAAATGTAGACGGCACCGGGGCCCGCAATGAGCCGCTTGACCTGATCCTGGTTCTTGCCACAGAACGAGCAATGGTACTGCACTCGGCTGCCGCGCGTGCTACTCGCCATAGGGTCAGGCCCCCTCTACCTGCGCCGCCGCCGACTGTCCCTTATTCTGCCGCAAAATACTTCAGCTGAGTGGCCCCGCGCCGTTCTGGCTTCCGTCCGGACGATGCAGGATCTCGTCGACGATGCCGTATTCCTTCGCCTGCTCAGCGTTCAGGTAGAAGTCGCGGTCCGTGTCGCGCTGGATGCGTTCAATCGGCTGACCTGTGTTGCGTGCGAGAATGCCGCGGATGATCTCGTTGTTACGCAGGATCTCGCGAGCGGCGATCTCAATGTCTGAAGCCTGACCACGAGCCCCACCGAGCGCCTGGTGCATATGCACGGTCGCGTTCGGCAGCGCATAGCGCTTGCCCTTGGCACCCGAACAGAGGAGCACGGTCGACATTGATGCCGTCGCGCCGACCGCGATGGTCGAGACATCCGGCCGGATGAGGTTCATCGTGTCATAGATCGCCAGGCCGGCGGTGATCACGCCGCCAGGCGAGTGGATGTACATGTGGATGTCGCGGTCTGGATCTTCTCGATCGAGGAACAAGAGCTGCGCCACGATGACGTTCGCGATCTGGTCGTCGATCGGTGTGCCCAGGAAGATGATGCGCTCCTTGAGGAGCAACGAGTAGATATCGTACGCACGCTCACCTCGAGCCGTGGTCTCGATGACCATTGGGACGATATTCTGGGGTTGAGTCCATTCGCTCGGTGCCATTGCTCTGTCCTGCGCTTTCTTCGGACCGAATTCCCGGTCGTCTCTGGCTTCCGTGTTCCGGCTACTCCGCTTCGGCTTCGTCTGCTTCTATCGCTGACGGCGGGCCGCTCGATGCGGCCTCTTCAGAGTCTGTTTCTAGGGTATCCGCTTCTGAGTCGAGTGGGACATCGGTCTGGTCTTCGTCGCCAGTCTCTTCAGCACGGGCGCCGTGCCGGCGCCGGCTCCCGCGACTGCGCGGACCCTCTCCGGCTTCTTCCGGACCAGAAGCGATCTCCTCGAGGCAGTCGAGTGTCTTCGACGTCAGAAGTTCGTTCCTGATCGAGGAGCGATACTCCGGCGTGTCGAAGATCGAGCGGATGGAGTTGCGCTGCTCCTCGTCTGCGGCTTCGGAGCGGATGCTGACCGAAAATTGGTCCGCCATGCGGTCGATCTCGGCGTCGATCTCCTCGTCGCCGACCGCCAGCTCCTCCCGGTCGGCAAGTTCCCCGAGCACCAGTGCACGACGGACGGCGAGGTCGGCCTGCGGGCGGAAACTGTCCCGCACCTCCTCCTCGGTCCGGCCAATCGTCTCCAGCCAGCGATCGAGGTCTTCCCGCGTGTGCGCGGCATGGTTCGACTCACGGTCGATCATGCGGTCGACCTCACGCTCCACGAGGACTTCTGGATAGTCCAGCTGGGCGCTGACGACAAGCAGGTCAATGACCTCCTCGCGATAGGCATTACCTGCCTGCGCTTTTGCGGCGGCTTCCACGTTCTTCGTGACGCGCTCGCGGAGCTGCTCCAGGGTCTCGATCCCCTCCTCGTCGATCGACTTCGCGAACTCGTCATCGAGGTCCGGCAACACTTGCTGCTTCACCTCGTGCACCGTCACGGTGTAATGGGCCTTCTTGCCGGCAAGGTCGGCGGCCTGGTAGTCCTCAGGGAGTGAGAATTCGATCTCGTATGGACCACCGCGTTCCAGACCGATGAGGTGGTCGAGGAAGCCGGGCAGCGAGACGACCGAGCCCTCGTTGACCGCAAACTCCGCGCCTTCCTCGGTGTGTGGAGGCTCCTGCTGTCCCTCGATAGAAACAGTGACGTCGATGCGCACGGTATCGCCCCACTGGATCGGGCGGTCGACCGGATCGAGCGTCGCGTAGCGGCGCCGAAGTGCAGTCAGAGACTCCTCGACCTGTTCGTCGGAAGGTTCCGGTTCCGGCCGCGGCGCTCGCAACGAACGGTAGTCGCCCAGGTCGATGGTGGGACGGACTGGGACGGTCGCTGAGACGACAAGCGGTTCTGTCGACTTCAGGTCGAATTCCGGCTGGCCAATGGCCTGGATGTCTTGAGCCTCAATGGCCTCGTTGTAGACGTCCGGAAGGAGCTGCTCCAGGGCCTCTTGCAGCAGGGCGGGACGTCCGAGCGTCCGCTCCAACACCTGACGCGGCGCTTTGCCGGGACGGAACCCCGGAATGCGCACGCGCTGCGAAAGGCGGCGGACCGCCTTATCCATATGCGCCTCGAGCCGCTCGTCATCGACCTCGATCTCGATGGCGACGAGGGAACGTGGCAAGCGTTCTGTAGTCACACCCACGTGGTGCGCCCCTGTCCGAATGCTGTAACCCATGTGTACGAAATGAGTATAGCACGCAACTATTT
>CAYGHU010000118.1:0-5361 GCA_964349785.1 uncultured Dehalococcoidaceae bacterium
CGAACAACGTGTTCATCCAGGGCATGTGGGAGCGGACCGTCCGGGAGTTCATTGGCGTCGGTGGGCGGTTCAAGAAGACCGGCCCGTTCCGCATGAAGATATTCAACACGGTTGGAGAGGCCGTCGTCTGCCGGGGCAAGGTCAACCGCAAGCGGCAAGAAGGTGGCGAGAACCTCGTTGAGCTGGAGATATGGTGCGAGCACTCGAAAGGGGTCTCGGTCGGGCCGGGCCCGGTCCTCGTCACCCTGCCTTCGCGCGGGTAGGAAACGAGTAGCGAACTACTGGTTGTTCAGAGCAGTCGCCGCTTCGTGAAGCGGCGACTGCTGCTGCCGTAGCAGGCCGAACGCCCCATGCTGTAGCCTCGGGCAGTCCGTTGTATCGTCGGGTCTTACTGAGCGGCGTAGGCGTCCCTTGCCGCGCGTGCGCACTCTCCGTCCTGGTCGTCCGTCGCGCCGCTGCAGCCGATGCCTGCGATCACTCGGTCGCCCTCTCTCAGCGTAGTCACGCTCCCCATCGGCATGAGGCCACGACCGTGTGCCGTGGACAGGGCCGAGAGCATGGCGGGCGCCATTTGCTGCAATTCGGGGCCGTCGCGCCGGAGCAGGGCACCCGTGAAGGCCTTCGCCTGCGACACTTCGACGGATATCCAGTGCGCCTCTTCCATCCGTCCGAACGCGAACAACCGGCCATCGGCGTCGACGATCGCGGTCGACACCGCCACGCCGAGTTGGCGGGCCTTCTCCTGGCTGGCTCGGATCATGCGCTGTGCGATCTCGCTCGTCAGTGGCACTTGCCTCTTCTTTCTGGATAGGTCGCGGGTTGTCCCGGTGGGCACTGTACATCACGGCTGCCCGAATGACGGAGGAGCCAGACTCGTCGTGGTAGTATCCTCGGCAGCCTCCTGAGCGGCGGCGGATCGAGTTTACGCGTCGTAGTGATGCGGACCATCGCTACTCGCCAGGGCGGAAGCGGAGCAGCCGGACGGTATGCGCAGCGCCAAGCGTACCGGGGTAAGACGTAACCGGGTGGAGACACGGAGGCCGCTGGCCACGCCCCGCTCGCGGGTCCTGGGGAGCGTCGTCATCGCAGTCCTCGTGCTGGGTGTCGCATCGTTCCGGCCGGGTCCGGCGCGGGCTGCCGCCGACTGCGAGGCGCACGCCATGCAGACCGTCCAGGCTGCGGATCTCGCGACCAAGCTCGCTTCCGGCGAACCCGTGTTTCTCAGTTGCGTGGTCGTCGCGGGCAACCTCTTGCTCACGCCGGACATGGGCGAGATTGGCCCGTTATTCCTTATTGAATCCGTCCTTGAGCAGGGGCTGGTGGCCCCTTTCGTCCGGTTCGGCGGCCCTGTCCATTTCGATGGTACGTGCTTTCGGGGCGACGTGAACATCGAAGGTGCGGTATTCGAGGACGAAGTGAACTGGGCGCGCGCGAGCTTCGCATGTGGAGGCTCGCCGGCGAAGGTCTTCGCCGCGGCGTCTCGTTTCCGTGGGGCCGCCGACCTGCGTGCTGCGGTCTATAGCGATATCGACTTTGCGGATGCCTCGTTCGCGGCTCGGACGCTATTGCAGGGCGTCGAGTTCCGTGGCGAGACGACGTTTCGAGGCGCGCTGATCGAAGACCAGATTTCTTTCCGTGGGGCGGTCTTCTCGCGCTTCGCGAACTTCGAGAACGTCACGGCCGTGGCGGATGTGGAATTTAGCAGCGCTGAATTCCACGACGATGCCCTGTTCCGGCGGTTCTCGAGCCCGGCGAAGCTCAGTCTGCGCGATGCGAAATTCAGCCGCGACCTCACCCTCGACCGCGCTTCCGTCTCGAACATCGACCTGACGCGGGCTGATTTCGGGAGCACGTTGCACATGGCCGACCTATCGGCCGGATCGCTCCAGATGACCCCTTCGCTGGTGCGCCGCATCGAGCATCCGCCTACACGTACCGAGGTGCTGCGGCTCATCGAACGCTCGGCGAAGGCGCAAGACAATGCCGGTCTCGCCAACAGTGCGTTGTTTCAGCGGCAGAGCCTGGAGACGCGGGATAAGTCGCAGCCGCGGCGCGCGTTCTGGCTTGGCATCGAGCTGGTGACCGGTTACCTCGTCCGTCCCTTGCGGCCGCTCGTCGCTATTGGTGTCGTCGCCTTCGCTGGCCTCGCGATGCACCTCGCGATCGACGGCCGTGTGTTGATGGGGAGGCTGCGGCGCATGACTGGCGCGCGAACGGAGCGAAATAGCCGGAGCCCGCTTGTGGAGTCTCCCGACCCCGATCTGCGGAATCGCTCTTCGTGGCATATCGTGGCTCTCATCGCGGCCCCGGCCGGGAGGGCGGTCAGCGCCGCCCTCGATCCCAGGCCTCCGAAGCCCGACATCGATGAGACAGACGGTTCCACCTACGCCATCGCGACCCTGATATGGACCGAGTACCTTGTGCAGAAGCTGCTTGTCGCGGTGTTTCTCATTAGCCTGGGCAACGCCAACCCGACCATCCGCGAGATCATCACCTCGGTGCTTTAGGGCAGGATATGAAACACATCTTCGTGCTCGTGGCAGCAACTTCGCTCCTGGCGCTGGGCTGCGGCGGTGGGGGCGGGCCGCAGCCGGCCGAAACGCCATCGACGCAGTCCGATGCCTCGGCGACGGTGGGTCCGACGCGGGCGCGCGGTGCGGAGATCGGTCAAGTCGACAATGCCGACGGTGACGCGTTCGTGAATCAGTCGCGCGCGAACGAGAATCTCAAGTTGCGCGCTGGTGACCTGATCGAAACGGGCTCAGATAGCAGCATCGACTTCACGCTCAGCACTCCTCGCATCGAGTGCAAGACGCTTTCGCGCTCGCAACTGCAACTGCGGCCTGACGCCAAGACGCAGATTGTCTGGAAGAGCCGTACCGGCGTGAGTTACTGCAACGTTGACCGTGGGCAGCCTCCCGTCGAGGCGAGCTTTGGCATCGACCCGAACATCGAGATCGGTGTCGAGGGGACGCTGTTCGGGGTCGTGGACGACGGCACGCTGCGTGTTGTTGAGGGGTTCGTCGTCCTGCGCGCCGGCGCGACGACGCAGCGCGTGGGCCCTCACGAGCAGGTAGCGCTGTCCTCGACAGGCCAGCCCGGCGGCCGCGAGGCGTGGCAGGGCTTGCCGGACGACGACCAGGAGATGGTGAGCGACCTGCAGACGCGCCGTACGCCCCCATCGCCGCTACCGACCGACAGTGAGGTCCGGCAGTCGAAGCGCTTGAGCGCGATGAAGAGCCGCGACGCCATCCTCGTGCTGCTCGATAGCAGTGCCAGCGAGGACGATGAGGACTTCGCCTGGTCGTACTTCGGGCTGCTGGCGGAGACGTGGTTCCAGACAGAAGACGTCGACGTGCAACTGGTCACGAGGCGGGAGGCCGAACAGTTGCTGCGAGAGCAGCCGAACGCCATCTACGTCGCTCCGCCGAACGCTCCGTCAGTCGCTGCCCCAACCTCGACGCGCACCACCACGACGGCAACCGCTACACGTACCGCCGCCCCGGCAACCGTCACCCCGACGTCGCCGACCTTGGTGGACGGCCCTGTTTTCTATGTGGACAGAGATGGGCGGCCATGGAGTATCCTATTTCCGCCCGACCAGCCTGCGGCAACCGCGTTCGCGCGCTTCACGAGGGCCACCCTTACCATCGGGCAGTACTTCGGCATGTATTTCCCGCTTTTTGATACCGCTCCGCCGTACGACCAGTTGCTGCGGCTGATCCCTTGAGGTCGCCTGCCGGGATACATCGGAGCGCTACGGCGTCGTGAGCGTGCTGGTGCCTCCTGCCAGGGCGGCGACTGTCTGGCTGTATGAGAGCGGCCGCTGGGGGAGCGGGAAGCGGCGCGAGGGGTCGCGGCAGACCTGGGGCTCGCCCAAGGTCTCCAGCAGGAGGCGGGTCTCACGCCGTGGCAGGCGCGCGAGCGCCCAGGCGGCGTGCTCGCTGATGCGCTCGCCGCGTCCAGGCAGCGGTAAGTACAGTCGCGTCTTGTCGTGCGCACGTCCCCAGCCACGGACGACGGCACCGAACGTGATCCGTTCCGACCCGCAGATGTCGAAGGAGCGGCCGTCGAGCTCGTGGTCGAGCGCCGCGATGCGCAGGGCCTCGGTGACGTCCGCGAGCGCGACCGGTTCGACCGGGATGCGACGCCAAGAGAAGAGCGGCACGACGGGCGAGTGGTCGACGAGCCGCCGCATCATTTCGAACAGGGTGCCGCCACGGCCGACAATTAACGACGAACGCAAGATCACGGTCTGCAGCCCTGACTGGCGGATGGCGAGCTCTACTGCCCAGCGCGCGAGTAAGTAGCGCGAAAGCGACGCTTCCGATGCCGCGATGCAGCCGAGGAAGACGACGCGGCGCACGCCGGCGAGGCGGGCCGCGAGCATCGCGTTCTGGACGGCTTCAAGGTCGCTGGCGACGATATCTCCGGCCCGGTCGACCGTGTGGACCAGGTAGACCATCGTTTCGACGCCGGTCATTGCCTCGTGCAGGCCGCGCCGGGTGATCAGGTCGGCAGTCACCGTCTCATGGCCCTGGTCGCGCAGGCGGACGGCGTCGAACTCCGTGCGGACGAGCGCGCGCACCGGCGGATGGGCGCCCTCGTAGCGCGCGAATTCTTCGAGCAGGGCACGACCGACAAAGCCTGATGCGCCGGCCACGAGGATCACGGTCAGGCGGCTTCGATCGCCGTCATCAGATCGTGACCGCTCCCAGCTCAGCGCCAGAGACGTCGCGTGCGTACTTGGCGAACACACCGTGCGTGTAGCGAGGTGCAGGCGCCGTCCACTCGGCGAGGCGGGACTGGATCTCCTCGTCCGTCAACTCCACATCGAGGTGGCGGGCTGCGATATCCAGGCTGATGATGTCGCCTTCGCGCAGTGCGGCGATAGGGCCGCCCACGGCTGCTTCGGGGGCCACGTGGCCCGCCATCAGGCCGCGGGTGGCCCCGGAGAAGCGTCCGTCCGTGATCAACGCGACGGTTTCGCCGAGGCCCTCGCCCACGAGGGCGGCGGTCACCCCGAGCATCTCGCGCATGCCAGGGCCGCCCTTCGGGCCTTCGTAGCGGATGACGACGACGTCACCCGGGTTAATGCGCCGCGCGGTCACTGCCTGGAAGGCGTCCTCCTCGTGGTCGAAGACGCGCGCCGGGCCGCGATGCTGCATGCGCTCGTGGCCGGCGACCTTCACGACACAACCAGCGGGCGCGAGATTCCCTTTCAGGATGACGAGGCCGCCAGTCGCTTTGAGCGCTCGGTCCACCGGGAGGATGACGTCCTGCCCCGGAGTCTCCTGGGCGTCCGCGCATTCCTCGGCGATGGTCCTGCCGGTGACGGTCATCATGTCGCCGTGGAGCTTG
>CAYGHU010000119.1:0-5340 GCA_964349785.1 uncultured Dehalococcoidaceae bacterium
GCGGCCGCACCGTCGGCGCTGGCGTCGTCACCAAGGTCTCCGAGTAACCACGAGTCGTAGACGAGAAGTAACGAGACAGACAGGGAAGCAGGCGGATCGTGGCACGGCAACGCATTCGGATCCGGCTCAAGGCGTACGACCACCGTGTCCTCGACCGTTCTGCGCAGCAGATCGTGGAGGCGGCGGAGCGCACCGGCGCGGCCGTCGCGGGACCGGTGCCGCTGCCGACCCGCATCCGAAAGTACACCGTGATCCGCTCGCCATTTATCGACAAAGACTCGCGAGACCAGTTCGAGACGCGGACGCACAAGCGCCTGATCGACATCTTCGAACCGACCTCGCGCACGGTGGACACGCTCATGCGGCTGCAATTGCCGTCCGGTGTGGACATCGAAATCAAGCTGTAAAGGACCGAGGGCCGCATACCATGGTGGGCATGATTGGACGCAAGCTCGGCATGATGCGCCTCTATGATGGCGCTGGCCGCGCACGCGCCGTGACCGTCATCGAACTGGGGCCCAACCGGGTCACGCAGCTCCGCACCGCCGAGCGCGACGGCTACGAAGCCGTGCAAGTCGGGTTTCCGGGCAACCGCAAGCGGGTGAACCGCCCGGAGCGCGGCCACCTGCGCAAGGCGGGCGTCGACCAACCGTTCTCCGTGCTGCGCGAGTTCCCGCTCGACGGCGAGAGCTACGAGCGAGGACAGGCCTTGACCGTCGAGGCGTTCTCGCCCGGCGAGTACGTGACGGTCTCGGGCGTCTCGAAGGGCCGCGGCTTCGCCGGTGGCGTGAAGCGCTGGAACTTCCGTGGCGGGCCGAAGACCCACGGTCAGTCCGACCGTCATCGCGCTCCTGGTTCGGTGGGCGCGGGCACGACGCCCGGGAAGGTGTGGAAAGGCCAGAAGATGGCCGGCCACATGGGGCACGAGGCGAAGACGATGTTGAACCTGCTGGTGGTCCTCACCGACCCCGCACGCAACCTCCTCTTCGTCCAGGGCTCGGTCCCCGGCGCTGACGAGGGGATCGTGACCGTTGAGCGCGGCCGTAAGCCGGTGCTGAAGGACTACACGCCGCCGGCGCCGCTCATGGTCGCCGCGGTCATCGAAGAAGACTTCGCATTGGCGGACGACGCCGCTTCGGACGACGAGGAAGACACCGCCGCTGAGCTGGAAGAGTCCGGCGTTGAGCCCGCTGCTGAGGCAGGCGAGGCGATGGCATCGACGGAAGAAGTCTCTGCGGGCTCGGAGCCCGCCGAAGCAACCGATGTGCAAGCCGAAGGCGAGGAGTCGCCGTGAAGCTCGACGTACGCGACCGGGCCGGTCAGTCCCTGACCCCGATCGAGGTGGATGACGCTGTGTTCGCCATCACCCCCAATGAAGCGGTAGTCCATCAGGCGCTGCTCGCCCAGCTCGCCGGTCGCCGCGCGGGTTCCGCGAGCACGAAGACTCGTGGCGAGGTCGTTGGTTCGACCAAGAAGACCCGCCGCCAGAAGGGCCTGGGCATGTCCCGGCAAGGCTCGATCCGTTCGCCCCTCCGCAAGGGCGGTGGCGTGGTGTTCGGTCCGAAGCCGCGCTCATACGTGCAGCAACTGCCGAAGCGCATGCGGCGTCTCGCCATCCGCTCGGTGCTCTCCGCGCGGACGCAGGGCGAACGGCTCGTCGTCGTCGACGCCCTCGGGATCGCCACTCCGTCCACAAAGGCGGTCACCGGCTTGCTGCAGAACCTCGGCGTCGAGCGCTCGGCGCTGATTGTGACCGGGACCCCGGACCGCAACGCGCATCTGTCAGCTCGCAATGTCGATGGCACGCGCGTGCTCCCGGCGGACACGCTTAACGTCGCGGACCTGCTGTCGCATCACACGGTGCTGTTGACAGTGGACGCTGTGCGTCGCATCGAGGCGCTCTGGGGCGGCGAACGCGCTGCCAGCCGGCGGGCGGCTGTGCCGCAGAGGGTGGAGGCGTAACCCATGCCGAAAGCGATCCACCCGTACGAGGTGCTCCGCCGGCCGATCGTCACTGAGAAGAGCACGTTGCTTGCTGCTCGGGGCAAGTACGTGTTCGAGGTCGCGATCGCGGCGAACAAGCCCCAGATCGCGGAAGCCGTGGAGAAAGCGTTCAACGTCCACGTCATGGACGTCAATACGTTGCGCATGCGCGGCAAGATGAAGCGATATGGCCGCAACATCGGCCGTCAGGCCTCCTGGAAGAAAGCGGTCGTGACGCTCCAGGCAGGCGAGCAAATCCAGGTCTTCGAGGGGGTCTAGGCGATGCCGATACGCAATTTCAAGCCGACCTCCCCGGGCCGCCGAGGCGCGGGCGGCTATACCTTCGAGGAGATTACGAAGTCTTCTCCGGAAAAGAGCCTGCTGGCCAGCAAGAAGCAGCGCGCAGGCCGCGCGAGCAGCGGGCGCATCACCGTCCGTCATCGCGGCGGCGGCGCCAAGCGCAAGATACGCGTTGTCGATTTCAAGCGCGACAAGCCGGGCGTGCCCGGCCGCGTCGCCGCCATCGAGTACGACCCGGGACGCAGCGCGCGTATCGCGCTCATCCACTACCTCGATGGCGAGAAGCGCTACATCGTGGCGCCCGCCGGTATGACCGTCGGCCAGCAGATCGTCTCCGGGGCCGCAGTCGCGATTGCGTCCGGCAACACCTTGCCGTTGTCGGCGTTGCCGCCCGGCACGACCGTGCACAACGTCGAATTGCAGCCCGGCAAGGGCGGGCAGCTCGGCCGGTCCGCTGGCGCGGCGATTCAGCTGATGGCGAAGGACAATGGCCGCGCGCTGTTGCGCCTCCCTTCCGGGGAGATGCGTTACGTCGCGGAGGAGTGTCTTGCGACCGTAGGGGTCGTCGGCAACGCTGAGCACGGCCTGATCAAGCTCGGCAAGGCGGGCCGCAACCGGCATCGCGGGCGGCGTCCGCAGGTGCGTGGTTCAGTCATGAACCCGGTCGACCACCCGCACGGTGGTGGCGAGGGCAAGGCCTCGATCGGTATGCCCGGCCCGAAGACGCCGTGGGGTAAGCCGGCGCTCGGCTACCGCACCCGTAACAACAAGCGCACCGACAGAGAAATCCAACGCCGTCGCGGCGGCGGGCGGAGGTAAGAGTCGATGTCACGATCGACGAAAAAAGGCCCATTCATCGACCCGAAGCTCATGCAGAAGGTCGAGACGGTGCAGCGTACTGGAGCGAAGCAGGCGATCAAGACATGGTCGCGTGCTTCGACCATCATGCCGGAGATGGTGGGTCTCACTATCGCCGTGCACGACGGACGGCGGCATGTCCCGGTGTTCTGCACGGAAAACATGGTTGGCCACAAGCTCGGGGAGTTCGCGTTCACGCGCACGTTCCGCGGGCACAAGGGCCGCTCCGAAACCACATCGAGGTCGCGGTAATGGAAGTGCGAGCGCTCGCCTCAGATCAGCCCGTCTCCGCCCGTAAGGTGCGGCTCGTGCTGGACCGCATCCGCGGTCTCCAGGTCGGCGAGGCGCTGACGATACTGGAGTTCCTGCCGCAGCCGTCGGCGCGCATCGTCTGGAAGACAGTGAAGTCCGCCGCAGCCAATGCGGAGAACAACTACAACATGGATCCCGACCGGCTCACCGTGAAGCGAGCCGTGGCGGGAGAGTCGCGCACACTGAAGCGCTTCCGCGCTCGCTCGCGCGGCCGTGCAAGCCCGATCCTGAAGCGCACATCGCACATCGAGATCGTGGTTGAAGGGGACGAGGGGTTCTAAATGGGGCGAAAAGTACACCCCTACGGGTTCCGCGTCGGCATTACGAAAGACTGGCAGTCGCGCTGGTTCAGTGAGCGTGAATACGCGGCACTGGTCCAGGAAGACATGCGGCTGCGTCGGCTCGTGATGAAGAGGCTCCCGGATGCCGGCATCTCTGCGATCACCATCGACCGCAACGCGAACCAGTTGAGCCTGACGGTGCGCACGGCGAAGCCCGGCATCGTCATCGGCCGGGGCGGCCAGAACGTCGAACTGCTCCGGGGCGCGCTCGAGGGCGCGACCGACAAGCGCGTGCGGTTGAACATCGAGGAGATCCGAGTGCCGGAGCTGGAGGCGCAACTGGTCGCCCGCTCGGTCGCGGACCAGCTTGAGCGCCGCATCGCGTTCCGCCGCGCCATGAAGCAGTCCGTGCAACGCACGATGCAACGTGGGGCGCTCGGCTGCCGCGTCAAGATCGGCGGCCGTCTCGGCGGGTCGGAGATGTCGCGCTCGGAGCAGGAGATGCAGGGCCGCGTGCCGCTGCACACCCTGCGGGCCGATATCGACTTCGGCCAGGCAGAGGCACACACGACCTTCGGGCGCATCGGCGTGAAGTGTTGGATCTACAAGGGCGACATCGCCCCGGACCAGACGCCGTTCGCGCTTGCCGGGGCCGAAGGCGGGACGGAGTAGCGCCATGCTGATGCCCCGTCGCGTCAAATACCGTAAGCAACATCGAGGCCGCCGCTCAGGGGCCGCGATGACGGGCAACACCGTCGCCTTCGGCGAGTGGGGGCTGCAGGCCCAGACCACCGCCTGGGTGGACTCCCGGCAGATCGAATCCGCCCGGCGGGCGATCACCGGCTCGTTGCGCCGTGGCGGGAAGGTGTGGATTCGCATTTTCCCGGACAAGCCTGTGACCAAGAAGCCGGTCGAGACCCGTATGGGTAAGGGCAAGGGCCCTCCGGACCACTGGGTCGCGGTCGTCAAGCGCGGTCGTGTGATGTTCGAGGTCGCTGGCGTCTCTGAGCCAGCCGTGCGCGAGGCGTTCCGTCGCGCACACCACAAGTTGCCGGTGGACACCAAGGTCATCGGCCGCGAGGAGGGCGCGCAGTGACGTCGAAAGAGACGACCGAACTGCGTGGCCGGGCCGGCGAGCAGTTGAGGCATGAATTGGAGTCCGCGCACCAGGCGCTGTTCAATCTGCGGTTTCAGGCCGCGACGCGTCAGCTTGCTGATGTGTCGCAAATAGCGAAGGCAAAAAAGCGGGTTGCCCGCGTGAAAACGCTCCTGCGGGAGCACGAGATCCTGGCCGAGGTTGACCGCGCGACGCTGGCCGCAGCTTCGGCAAAGGACGGGGAGTAAACGTATGGTCGAGGCGGCAACCGGCGTAACGCGGGCCGTGAACCGCAAGGCGCGCACGGGCACCGTGGTCTCTGACCACGGCGATCAGACGATCATCGTTGCGATCGAACGTGCCTCGTCGCACCGGCTGTATCACAAGGTGATCCGGAGCACGAAGCGCTACCCGGTGCACGATCCGGAGAATGCGGCGAGTGTGGGCGACATCGTGCAGATCGAGGAGTGCCGACCGATCAGTAAGACGAAGCGCTGGCGCCTCGTTGAG
>CAYGHU010000120.1:0-5320 GCA_964349785.1 uncultured Dehalococcoidaceae bacterium
GTGCCACCACCGAACAGTGCCACCACCGAACAGTGCCACCAGAGATATCGAGTGTCTCTCACTTCAGACGAGAAAAAAATTGAGCATGTGCGTTGACTACTAAGCCGTTTTTTGTTTGAATGGCATTCACCGAGCAGCAAGTAGGTGCAGCGAGGGATGCGGCGATGGGTATCGAGCTTGGGCGCAAACTGGTTGCCGAGTTCATTGGGACGTTCGCGCTCATCTTCATGGGCGCTGGTTCCATCATCGTCTTCGGGGGTGGGCAGGCGGACATCGTAGCCATCGCGTTGGCGCATGGCCTCGCTATCGCTCTGCTCGTTTCCGCGCTCGGCCATATCTCTGGTGCGGTGTTCAATCCCGCTCTTACGGTAGGGCTATGGGCGACACGCCGGCTCGACACACTCAGCGCGGTGTCCTACATCGTCGCTCAGTTGGTCGGCGCGGTGGCCGCCGCCTTTGCGCTGAAGATGTTCCCTGAAGTACTCGGTGACGCGGCGAATTGGGGCACGCCGCTACTCGGCAGCGAGACGGGCTTCACGCAGGGCGTCGGGATCGAGATCGTCCTGACCTTCTTCCTGATGCTGGCGGTCTTTGGGACGGCGCTTGACCCGCGCGGCCCGAAGGTTGGCGGCTTCGGTATTGGGCTTGTGCTGACGATGGACATCCTCGCGGCAGGATCGCTGACTGGCGCGGCGATGAACCCTGCTCGGACGTTTGGGCCGGCGCTGGTCAACGGCATCTGGGACGACCACCTGGTCTACTGGGTAGGCCCGATTATCGGCGCGGTGCTGGCCGCCTTGATCTATCACTATGTATTCCTGGAGCACGAGCCGGAAGCGACGGCGGTCTAGGCGGCATATGACATCGGTACTTGCGGTCGCAACGGGTGGCGCGTTTGGGTCGGTGGCTCGATACGGAGTAACGCAATGGGTGTTGGACTGGACCGGGCCGAGTGTGTGGGGGACGTTCGCAGTGAACGTCTCCGGCGCCTTGATTCTGGGGCTGATCGTCGGACTGACGGAGCTCAGGCTGAATATGGACCCGGCGCTTCGCACCGGTCTCACCGTAGGCGTGCTCGGAGGGTACACCACGTTTTCAACGCTCATGTACGAATCGACGCGGCAGATGGAGACACGTGCGCTGTGGCAAGCGGGCGCGAACCTCGGTGGCAGCGTCGTCCTGGGTCTTGCCGCGATGATGTTGGGACTCGCGATTGGGCGGGCAGCCTGATGACGCGCGGAGGATCGACCGATTGCGGTAAGCGCGGGAGAACCGTCAGGGTCGCCTGTTCAAGAGAATGTATGCCATCGAAGGGATGGTGCCGCGCGGCCTCTTAGCGGCCGCGGACGTGGAGGGCGGGCATAGCCGCCACGCGTCCTCACCCCAGACACCAATATCTGCCGATTACCCCGCCGCACGGCAGATGTTGGTTAGAGAGCGGGCCTCACTGGCCCGCTCTCGCCTTTTCTACAGCAGGGACGATGATGTCCCCCGTTGGTTCAGATCTGGCCGGTCGAACCGTGTCCAAGGCTGCCGCGGGCCGTCTCACCAAGTTCCATCACGACGGACCATTCCACGTCCGCGAGGCGAGCGATCACGAGCTGGGCGATGCGCTCGCCGTCGTTCACGACATAATTGCCAACATCAGCGAGGCAATACAGCGTGACGAAGAGTTCGCCACGATAGTCCGCGTCAATCGTGCCGAACGTCCCCATCACCCCGCGAGCCGAGAGTCCGGAGCGGGGACGGATTTGGACATCCGCACCCGGTGGAGCGGCGATTGCGATCCCGGTAGGTACGCGGACGGGCATCGTGCCCACCTCGATCGTTCCATCCGCCAGGCACGCATGCAGGTCGAAGCCGCTCGCATGTTCAGTCTGCCGAGCAGGGAGGCGGGCTCCTTCTCGGAGCAGCATCACCAAGAGCGGTACTGGCTTGGCCATCGTGTCACTATCGTCCAACTAACATGAAGCCCGCGAGCGGCGGGCTTCATTGTGCGAGCGAGTGTCGTCGGTGGCTACCGAGCGGTTACGCCTCGGTAGCCTGCCGCTCGCGGGCGCGCTGCAGCCCCTTGCCCTTCTTCGGCGTCAAGATCTCGACTGGGTAGACGCGCCGCTTGAGCATCTCGCGTGGCGGGTCGATGTAGATCGCCGCCCAGCCGCAGGCCTGTTCGCACAGACGGCAGCCCGTGCACTTGCGCGGGTCGACCGTGGCCATGCCGTAAAAGTCGTGGTTGTGTGGCGAATCCTGTAGCGAGAGGGCGTCGAACGGGCAGATGTTGATGCACAACTCGCAGCCCGAGCCGATGCAATTCTGTTCGACAATCTTCGCAACGGGCGCCTGGGCACGCGGGAAGGTGCGACAGATGTCGCCAACGTCGTCGAGGATCGCCTCAGGCGGGCAGACGACCCCGCATGCTCCGCAGTCGATGCAGAGCTCCGGGTCGATGATGTGTAAATCGTCGCGGACGCCCGTGATGGCGCTTGTGGGGCACCGCTTCACGCAGGCCGTGCAGCCGATGCACGTCTCGATGATCTTGTATGCCAACTATTCACCCCTGTCAGGCATCGGTCGGCTATCGTGCTGACTCTAACATCGCCCCAAATCGGCATCAAGGCGAGTGTTGATTCTAGCGACGGCGGCTCGTCAGCAGACGGCCGCCCGCAACCACGGCAACGGCGAGCACTACGAGCAGGATCGCCGCCCCCGAGTTGTCGGAGTCGTCAACCAGCCCCGCCTGGCCTGTCGTTGGTGCTGACGGCGTCGCGGTAGATGTGGCGACCGGTGTCGCCGTCCTCGTTGGGGTCGCCGTAGTTGTCGATGTGGCCGTCGGCGTCGAAGTGGCCGTCCCCGTGGCCGTAGCGGTCGCTGTGGGGGTCCCCTGCGAGACACCTGTCACCTGCCCGCGGATCTCTCCGCCCGCGTTAGCGGTCGTGTGGACGTTCACGTACAGGCCGCCAGATTTCAGCGCGGCCGCGAACCCGGCCCAGTTCCCGGCGAGCGACCCGCTCAGGTCCCCAGGCCTCGCCACACCGGATACGTTCATCGACCCCGCCGGGTTCGAGGCCGTGAACAGTGTGACGACAATCCCCCCGTTCACGCCGGCGCCGCCTGCGTGGATGTGCGCCGCGGTTGCATCCGTGATGGATGGTACCGCCAGGCCCCAGGTTAGCGTCTGGGCTGTCTCGTCCAATGTCGCTGTGAACGTCCCGGTCGCTGCGCTCGTCGTAGATGGCACTTCGGTGGCCCCAATGAGCTGTGCGGTGTATTGAGCCGCCTGCCCCGAAACCAGCGCTGGCACGAAGGCGGCAAGCACTGCGGTCATGATTCCCGCGGTCAGCCAGCGTTCGCGCTTCATCTTCGACATCTTCGACCTCCCGACGCTGACGCATATCCCGATGCGGATGTGTGCCTCGTGAGATGGTAACAGGCGGTAGAGGATCCCCGTGTCCTCGGTGATCTTTCGGCGGTGGACGAATGGCAACAAAGAGGCCCGCCGAAGCGGACCTCTTTGTTGCACAGAGTGCGGATGGACTAGTTGTTGCGGCGGGTGCTGAGCACGCGGCCACCAGCAACCACGCTCACCGCGAGCACGACGAGCACGGCGGCGGCAGCAAGGCTGCCGGACTGGTCGATCAGACCAGCGTTACCGGTCTTCGGGGCGCTCGGGCTAGCAGCAGCCGTCGCGGTCCTCGTAGCGGTCGCGGTCGCCTGAGCGACCACGCCAGCGGTCGGACCGCTCGTGCCGGCGTCGTACGCCAGCAACGCGGCAGGCGCGAGCGCCGCAATCAGGCCCACCAGAAGCGCGGCAAACCGCAATCCCATGGGCGTCCTTCGAATTGACAAAATACTTCCTCCTCCTGAACTGCAACTGGATGCGCCATCGGTTCATCGTCCGACGGCTTGCCCGCATCTTACACCAAAGTCACGTTTTCAACAGTCCACCCGCCCGAACAATTCTGGGCGGGGCCAATACGAACGTGGATGGCTGCTCTCAACCTGAGATCGAGGAGGGTTCACGTTGGCCAAGGTGTCACCGCATTTCCCCTGCAGGAGACGAGGAGCTTATTGCGGATCAGCTTTGGCGGCGCTACATAATCATCACATGGTCAGGGTGCTGACTAAACTCAGGGTGCTGACTAAACGTTGTACTGGGTCATCGCTAGTTCGACGCCTTGGGAGACGGCAACCTGCACAGCGTCGGCCACTGTCTGTACGGCCGCTTCGAGGATGCGGCGCTCGGCCTCGGTAGGACGGGAGAGCACCCAGTCCGCTACGCGAGCGGGGTCGCGCACCGGGCGACCGTCGTCGTACGGGCGGTCGATGCCGACGCGGATGCGGGGGAAGTCGCCACCGCCGACCGCGGCGATGATCGAGCGCATGCCGTTATTCCCGCCGTGTCCGCCCCGGAGCCGGATGCGCACCTGGCCGACAGCCAGGTCGATCTCGTCATAGATCACCAGCAATTGGCGATGCGCCACCTTGAGGCGTCGTAGCTCGGCTGCGATCGGGGGGCCGGACTCATTCATGTATGCCCGCGGCCGACCGAGGTGCACGATGCGGCCCGCCACCTCGATCGTCGTGCTGTCCATCCTCCCATGACGCTCGAACTTCGCACTGTGGCGGCGGGCCAGTTCGCGCACGCACCAGACACCCACGTTGTGGCGAGTGCTGGCGTAATCAGTGCCGGGATTGCCCAGGCCGACGACAAGCGATGGCCGCACGACCCCGTCCTCTGCCGCTGCGGGCGAAGCATCGAGGACGACAGGCCGCTTCGGAGGAAGAATAGAACGGAATGACCCCATGCGCGGATCGTCGCCGCAGGGACACCAGACGCGCAACCGGCATAACGGTTGCGGTGCATTCAAACCACTCCTATGATTCGGCTGCCCTTTCTACATGCAAGGAGAAGCATATGAGTGATCCGATTGCGACGGCACGCGCCGCCGGCCGTACGTTACTGACCGAAGTCGAATCCAAGGAACTGCTGCACAGCGCGGGGATCAACGTGACACAAGCACGTCTTGCAACCTCCGCGGAGCAAGCGGCGGCCACTGCTTCCGAATTCGGCTTCCCGGTCGTACTCAAAGTTGTCTCCGGCGACATCTCACACAAATCCGACGTGGGCGGGGTAGAGCTCAGCCTTGCCGACGCAGAAGCGGTCCGTGCTGCCTATGATCGGATCATGGCGAACGTAAAGCAGGCCGCGCCGAGTGCGCACGTGGACGGCGTGTCAGTCCAGCAGATGGCTACGCCAGGCACCGAAGTGATCGTCGGTTTGACCACTGACCCGCAGTTCGGCCCGGTCATGATGTTCGGT
>CAYGHU010000121.1:0-5286 GCA_964349785.1 uncultured Dehalococcoidaceae bacterium
CACGACATTCTTGAGAAACCACTGCTTCGGTCGACAACTGACTATACATGCCTCGAATAGCGTCAGTGCCTGGCCGCCGTAAACCGAGAAAAGATTCAGGTTCGCCATTCGGTCACGGCGCGCCAGCCGACGGCTCGCGCCTGATAGAAAACGCGAAAACAGGATGTCAGCTGAGCAATAATTCACCATAACGGAGATCAACTCGAACGTCATGACGATTGCGAACGGCGAGATAGACAGCCAGCGTGCTGCGATAGGCGCGCCGATCAGTTTGAGCCAGATCGTCGGGGTGAGTGCACAGAAAGCCAGGAGCAGCGGCACAAACCAGAGGAGGCGTTGTCTTGTACTTAGTTCCTCGATCTGGTCGTTCCATGTGATGAGCATATTCGCAATGAAATTGAGCACTACTGATGCCTGAATGGAGATGATAATTGCTGTCTCGTTGGCTACGCCTGCGCTGAGCAGCGACCGCAGTAAGACGAGCTGTACTACCGAAGACAATGCTCCAATTGGAAGAAAATTGGACAGGCGAAAGACGAGCGTTGGTTTGTGAATCCACAGCCAGTCCTGCGACGCAATTGCGATCTTGGCGGCACCGCCCAGGAAAGGTATGCGACTCCCAAGCGCGAGTAGATCGAGCGTTATGTTGTCGGGGATGGAAGTTAGGCTGTGCTGGCCCGGCTGCGTGATCATAGCGATGCCCCTCAGAGACCAGCGCAGCAGAGTTGGTACGCCCGAAAGAGGCGCAAAGCTCCGCTAGGCGCGGCGGCGGCGCGAGTGTTGAGGCGTCAGTGAGGAGGCGCGACGTCCCTTGACGCATGCAGCGGCACCGCAACGGAGAGGCACGTCCGGTCAAGGCGCGCAAATATGCGAGACGCAGTTCCCGGGGAGGCGGCCCGAGGTTGGTCGGCACCCGCTGGCGATTGGCAAACCGCTATTGCGGGAACCAAGGAGGCGCGGACAAAGGAGGCGCGGACGAAGGAGGCGCTGCTGCGGCCTAAGTGATTCCGTTACGGTCACGAGAACCGCAGCGAGGCGTGTTTAAAGCATACCCGTCCTTTTGATTGTCCGCCAGCCTCTGTTCTGGCATTGCCAGTCTTTACTCGGCCTGTTCAGTCATCGACGGGGTGAATCCCGGCTGGGGCAACCGCATCGCGGACTGGCGCCTCTGGTGTGGCGGCAAGGAAGGAGGCGGTGAACAGCGCTTCGCCACAGCGTGTGATGGCTCAGCAGTCACCGGGCAGCCCGCACGAGGTCGAACAGCAGCCGAACCGCCCAATGGGACTCGCATCCAACTACTCATGTAGGCCATGACATGATA
Source organism: uncultured Dehalococcoidaceae bacterium (assembly GCA_964349785.1). Lineage (GTDB taxonomy): Bacteria > Chloroflexota > Dehalococcoidia > UBA2979 > UBA2979 > JAIBBD01. The sequence goes on from CAYGHU010000121.1 coordinate 1,322, forward strand.
TGTCAATGCAGCTACAGTATACGCCAGATGTCAGCCCGCACGAGATATTGCGGGTCTGTGCTTGGGAGTGAACGACATTTGCCTTGTGTCGGGGAGCGCCTCCCCAGGTCGACTCAGGACGGGTTAGTTACTCGATAGCCACCTTCTGTGGGGCGCTCGCCGCAGGTCATGGTCGATGCCGGGTCTCCTGGCGATCATCGTGCTTACGTGTGCTGCGATCACCGGAGGTGGACCATCATCAGGCCAGCAGTCATCTTCATCCTTTTGCCGATAGTGCTCCTTGCCGTGCTTGCGCCCACTGCCAGGGCGCAGACACCGCTCGAGTGTGCAACCACTGGTAGTTCGTCCTTCCAGCGAAACCGGGATGCGTATTCGTGCTTCGTCTCCGGGACGTCGTCCACGCCTGGAGCCACGCGGTCAATTGCGGTACCTCGGACGGCCGCCACACCTCAAGCAACTCAGGCACCGGTGGCCGCTGTGCCGTCGATGCCCTCACTGCCGCGATTTTTTACCGGCGTCAACGTTTACGACCTGGCACACTCAGAGATATTCGAGTGCAACTCCCCTGTCGACGATCCGGCCGTCTACCTCGACAAGACGCTGGGAGCATTGCGGACAAACCGCGTTGAGGTGGTGCGATTCTGGGCGTCCGAGGCGTATGCATGGGGGAGCGGCGGCGCTCGCGACTGGTCGGCGTTGGATCGTGTATTCGCGAAGGCGCTGCAATACGGGATCTATCTCATCCCAACGCTGGCGCAGCAGACGGATGCCTGCGATCCCGAAGTCGGTGTAGACAGTGTGAGCTGGGCCCGGGAATTCGCCGGGCGCTACGGCACGCATCCAACGCTCTTGGCAGTCGACGTCGTGAACGAGCCGCTCTCGCCTGGCTACTGCCCGGATCCGGAGGACGATGGCTGCCTGTTGAATGAGTACCAGCCTTTGTACGCTGGTCTGCGCGATCGCATCGATGCGGTCAAGACCGGAACCGCGCAACCTGTCTTCTATGGCAACACGAACACGGGTCAGCCAGGATTCGAACGGCCCCTCAACACGCAGGCCATGGTCTACGCCGGCTCTCAAATTGCGAGCCTGCATGAGTACGCTTGGGGCGTCGCCGGCGTTCCCGGTCCGTGCACCGGCATCTACGCGGGCTCGCCCTGTTTCGCGATTCAGGATGCCAAGGCGATGCCTGTGCGCCTGATTGTCGAAGAATTGGGCAATAACTCTGGGGTCAACAACTGCGACAATGCATCGAACGCCAGTCGGCTCCGTTCCAAGCTCACTGCGTATCGCGACGCGGGCGTATGGGGGGTGGTGTTTTGGCAGTTCAATGTCTACCGCACCTCTGGCTGCAGCGAGGAGATCGGGCCGAATGGTCGGATGATTAAGGTTTTTCGCGACTTCTAAGACATGCATGAGCTGAGGCGGCCGGATCCGGCCGCCTCAGCTCATGCGTCACTCGATCTCCCGCGCCACGGGAGCACGCTTGTTCGATGCCCCGGACGCCGATTTCGGCCATCGAGACGGTAAGTGCACGTTCGAGGTGCTGGTCGACCACTTCCAGCTGGGCAGGGATCCAGCGCTGGCTCGGCTGGCGAGGATCGTGCATGCAGCCGATATCGCCGAAGACCTCGATACGGACGCGCTCAGCCCCGGCCTGCTGGCTATCGGTCTCGGTGGGCTCGATGCCGAGGAAGACGATTACCGTTTGCTGGAACGTGGGGCATGGGTGTACGACGCCTTGTATGCCTGGTGCGTCCGGAACCCTAACTGAGCGACGATCACACTCGGCCATCGCTTGCGACTCGCTTGATCGTGACCTGGGGCGGGCCTAGGCTCATATTCATGCAGGGACAGTTGGCAGCAACGCAAGTCGTCCATATCGCGCATACCCATGCGCGATATGGCGTGTCGTCGCGAGGTTGTCCGCATCGTTAGGCTCCTGCCCCATCGGATGCATGACACGCCGCGGCGACCCCGCGGCGTTTTTGTATGCCTTGCACGCTCATTGAGCAGCGCGGAACGAGAGAGTAGAGACACGTACAATTGCCGGACGAACGCTCCATAACACAGCCCCTGACAGCGGAGGGATCGACCGTGGCCGAGGACGGGCTACGCAGCCGAGGGATGCGCGACTTCGGGCCTGACGAGATGCGCCGCTTCCGGCACATCGAACGGCGCTTCCTTGACGTGACCGCCGCGCACGGCTACGCCGAAATCCGCACACCGACCATCGAACCGCTGCACCTGTTCACTGCGACCAGGTCGCTCTCGCCGCAGCTGCTCGACCGTGTCTACTCTTTTCTCGACTGGGACGGATGGAGCGGCGAGCGGGTAGTACTGCGGCCGGACAGCACCGTGCCAGCGGCCCGCTGGTACGAGGGCCACCACGAGGGCCCCGGGCCTGCTCGGCTGTCGTATGTGCAGCCGGTGTACCTGTTCGTGCCAGGCGACGATGAGCGCGAGCAGTGGCAGTGCGGTGTGGAGCTGTTCGGACTCGGTGCGCCGGACGCGGACGGCGAGTTGCTGCTGCTAGCGCGCGACTTCCTGGACGTGCTCGGGCTCGATGACTTGCGGTTCGAACTGTCGCATGCTGGACTCGTGCGGACTGTCCTCGCCGCAGCGGGCCTCGATGCGAGCGAGCAACTGGCGGCGTACGACCGGCTGCTGGACGGCGATCAGTCGGTGACGAGCGATCTCGCGGCCCAGCATCCCGCGGGCGCGCCGGCGCTGCGGCTGCTGTTCGAGGTCGATGGCGCAACGGCGGGGTACCTCGCAAACCTGCGGGCCGCGCTGGTACCCGTCGTGCCTGAGGCTGCGGCTCCGCTCCTCGAACTGGAGGCCGCCGCGAATGCACTCGATGTGGCCGGGTGCGTGTACCGGTTCGTGCCAGGCACGGTCCGCAACTTCGAGTACTACACCGGGTTGACGTTCCGGTTGCTGGCGGGCGATACGGAATGCATACGTGGCGGCCGCTACGACGGGCTGGGCGAAGCTCTTGGAGGCCGCGCGGTCCCCGCATCGGGCTTTGGGGCCGACCTGCTCCGCCTTGCCGGACTCGTCGAGGGGGGGCCGCGATGAGCGACCTCGTCCGGGTCGCGTTGCCTCGTGGCGACCTGCGGGATGTGCTGGCCGAGCGTCTAGTGGCGGTCGGCTTCGTGCCGGAGGGTTACGGGGAAGGGTCGCGCGCGTACCGCTTCGAGGTGACCGGGCAGCCCTCGGTGCTCGTCCGTGTGTTCTCTGAGCGGGACATCCCGATCCAGGTGGCGCTGGGGCAGTACGACCTCGGCATCACGCGGCGGGCATGGGTGGACGAACTCCTCGTGCGCTACGCGCAGGACTCGATCGTGCCGTTGCGGGCGCTCGACCTCGGCTCGGAACGCCTGGTGGTCGCCGGGCCTCCAGGCGCCGATCTCGCTGCCCTCGCTTCGGCGGGTGTGGTTCGCGTGGCGACCGAGTACCCGCACCTGGCCGGGCGTTACTTCAACCGTCTCCGTGTGCCCTGGTACCGGCTGTTCGAGGTGTGGGGGCAGGCCCAGGCGTGGCCGCCGGAGGATGCCGACGTCGCGGTCGTCCCAGAGCGAGACATCTCCGGCGAAGACCTGACCGCGCTCGCGACGGTGCACGAGGGCTCGGCTTGGCTCATCGGCAACCGCCACGCGCTGGCGTCACGCGACCTGGGCGCGGCCCTCGGACCGTTGCTACGGCTGCCGGCGGAGCCGGTGGCGAGTGGCCCGGTGAATCCTCAGGCGCTGGGTGTGATGCGAGCGCCTCGCGCGGCCGCGCCCGCTGTCCGCTCGGCGCTGCGGGTCGCGGTTCCGGACGGACACGCACAGCGGCACACGTTCGCGGCTCTGGCCGATGCCGGCATCGCCTTCGAGGGATATGAGGAGCGCGATGCGATCAGGCGCCCGCGCTCCTCGATCCCGGGGGTGGAGGTGAAGGTCATGCGCCCGCAGGACATG
>CAYGHU010000122.1:0-5249 GCA_964349785.1 uncultured Dehalococcoidaceae bacterium
ATCTTGGCCATACGCCCTTCGGCCACGCGGGCGAGGACGCCCTCGCGCGCCTCCTGCCAGAGGGATTTCGGCACAATGAACAGTCGCTGCGGATCGTCGACCTGCTAGCGCGCGATGGTCATGGCCTCAATCTCACCGCCGAAGTGCGCGAAGGCATCCTCAAACACTCCAAAGTCCGCGAATCCATCGCCGCTGAAGCCTGGGGCATAGCGAACTCCCTTGAAGGTCAGATAGTGAAGTTGGCCGACTCGATTGCATACCTGAATCATGACATCGAGGACGCGGTGAGCGCCGGCCTCATCCAGGAAGCAGACTTGCCTGCGGAAGTACACCGTCGCCTCGGTGACACGCATTCAGAACGCATCGGGACGCTGGTTACGGATTGTGTCATCGAGTCCGCCCCCGCCGCCCAAGGCAAAGCGGACAAGCGGATTGTCCTCAGTCAGTCCGTCCTGGCTGCCACGGATGTACTGCGTGAATTCATGTTTCGGCGGGTCTACCTCGTGGAGCCGACGCTCCGGGAAGCCCGGCGCGGCCAGCGCATCGTCGAGGCATTGTTCCGCTACTACGAGGCACATCCCGATGAGATCGTAGGTTGGTCGCTGCCCGATGACCCGCCATGGCGCCGTGCCGCCGACTATGTGTCCGGCATGACGGATGGCTTCGCGCTTCGCCGCGTTGAGGCACTGAGACTACCCGCGTGAATCTCGTCCACAACGCCCCAGCCGGGGCCCCGCAGCTATACTGACATGAGCGGGCATCATCCGAGGTCTTCTGTGCGACCGTACGCCTCTGTCACTGACGCATCTCGATGCCACCGCGGGCGATCCCTGTGATCCAGGCGAACGGCAGTCCGCCGCCAACACCACGGCTGCGCCGCTTACTCATCCCCGTCGCGGTCGTCCTGGTGGGAGCAAGCGTCGTGATCGTGATCCTCGTCCGCATGCAGGGCAACGAGGCCACCTCACACCCGCCTGCGTTACTGGGCGAGACACAGTTGCGCGCCGCACCAAGGTCCGACGCCGAGATCGTCGCGTCCTTGGCTGCCAACACCGTTATCGACCTCCTCGGACGGTCGGACGACGGTTCATGGCTGATCGTCGTCCCCGAGAGCCATAACGATCCGAAAGGCTGGGTGCCGCTCATCTCCATACGAAACGCGGGCGACTTGACGGCGTTGCCGAACGTTACTATACCGTCGGACACAGCCCCTCCAACGCAGACCGCGCATGGGGCGTCCCCCTCCCCAACCCTGGGTACCTCTCGCACCGCCACTCCAACCTCGACACCATCCTCGCGAGCGACGGGCGGTGCGGATGTGCGTGTTCAGGAGATGGGCTCACGAGGCAACCGTCTGCTCCTCGTGATTGCCAACGTCGGCGGCGCCAGTGCGCCACAGATACTCGAAGTGACGGTCGATAACGAGACGCCTCGCCGTATCGACCTCGGAAAGCAACTCACTCCGGGAGAGACGGCCGAGATCGTCCTGACCACTGAGTATGTGCAGCGTCGTGCCTCGGTCACAGTCGCCGTCTCGACGGGAGGTGGTGCCGCAGGCAACGGAGAGGCCAGAACCGCGACGGCGGTCGTCAGCCCTGACCAGCCGAACGACATCGAACTCCTGCCTCCCTCGTTGCGAGCCGGCGACGGCCACCTCGTGGTGACAATGCGAAACAACAGCACGATTCCGCTCTTCGGCACGGCGACGATCAGCGTCCGCGAGCCCCCACCGTCAAACCGGCTGCTTGCTCGCCTCGATGCGCCCTTTGACATGCGGCCGTCGGCCACGCTGAATGTCGACTTCAGCGACCTTCGAGACCTCGACCCCGCGCCGCTGCGCATCAGCATGTCGACAGACGCAATCACAGACGCGGACACGGGAAACAACAACTACCCGCGATGAACGTCAACGCCATTCGCGAACGGTTGGAACGCTCTCGGACGGCGCTGCTCAGCGCCCTTGAAGGCGTCACAGAGCGCGATTTCGCCGCTGAGGTGGGACCGGGCCTAACCGTAGTGGCGGCGCTTGCGACGCTCGCGCCCGGCGAACGCGAATCGATACGCGAGGCCCGCCGCGTTGTCGCCGCGCCCGAGCGGCCGCGCCCGAGCGGCAATGCAAGCGCCACCGCCCGCGCCACTCCGCCCCAGGTCGTCCACGACCTCGCGGGCGCCCGCTACGAGACGCTCCTCTTCCTCGACATGCTGAGCCAGCGACCATCCGGATCAAAGGCCGAGGAGGAGACAGTCCATGCACTGCTCGGCGCGATCTGCGATGGTGAAACCGCAGCCGCCGAGCAGGTGCGTGCCCGTCCGGCGGCACAACACGCCAACCCCGCGTAACGTTTCTAGTCCTCCGGTGTCTAACTAAGTAGGGTGACCACGATCGATCAAGTGAAATCTCAACTCGACCTCGTCGAGGTCGTGCGCGGCTATGTGCCCGCGCTCAAGAAGAGCGGCCGTACATGGAAGGCCCCGTGCCCCTTCCATAATGAGCACACGCCTTCGTTCATCGTCGACCCCGAGCGCGGCACCTGGCACTGCTTTGGCGCCTGCGCGACGGGCGGCGACGTCATCGAGTTCGTCCGCCGCAGCGAGCACCTCGACTTCCGCGAAGCGCTCCAGCGTTGCGCGGAACGCGCCGGTATCGAGCTGCGTCCCCCCACGGCCCGCGAGATCCGCGAACGTGAGGTGCACGAGCGGCTGTTGCGTGCCAACGAAGCGGCGGCCGTCTACTTCCAGGCGGCCCTCCAAGGCCCGGCGGGCATCGCCGCGCTCGCATACGCGGAGTCGCGAGGGCTGGATGCCGCGACAGTACAGGCATGGCAGATCGGCTACGCCCCCGACGAGTGGCGCGGCCTGGTCGAGCATTTGCTCGCGCGCGGCTTCACCGACGCCGACTTGCGCGATGCCGGCCTCGCCATCGACGGCGACCGAGGGCTGTATGACCGCTTCCGCGACCGCTTGATCTTCCCGACGCGCGACGCCCGTGGGCGTCTGATCGGATTCGGCGCGCGCGCGCTGTCGGCGGATCAGGAACCGAAGTACCTCAACACGCCACAGACCCCGCTGTTCGACAAGAGCGGCACGCTATACGGCCGCGGCCGTGCCGCCGAGGAGGCCCGTCGCGCCGACCGCATCGTCGTCGTCGAGGGATACATGGACGTCATCACCTGCCACCAGGCGGGCATCCGTAACGTCATCGCCTCGATGGGTACCTCCATCACGGAGCGGCAGATGTCGCTCGTGCAGCGATACACGCACAACGTCGTGCTCATGCTCGACGCCGACAACGCCGGCTCCGAGGCGACGTTGCGCGGCGTCGAGGTGGCCGCGAGCGCAGCCGAGCACGGCGTGGCCGCAACGGTCGATTGGCGTGGGCTCGTCTCTTACCAGGACGTGCTTAAGGCTGACATCCGCGTCATTGCCCTGCCCGAGGGCGAAGACCCAGACTCGCTCGTGCGGTCCGACCCGGATCGGCTGCGTTCCTTGCTCAGCACCGCGAAACCCGTCGCCGACCACCTCTTCGATGCCGTCAGCGCTATCACGGACTTTACCGACCCGCGCGCCCGGTCACGCGCGCTCGATGCTCTGGCGCCCACCGTGGCGGCTGTCGCCGACCCGGTCGTGCGAGCACATTATGTCCAAAAAATGGCACGCATGACCCAGATCGACGAGCGCAGCGTACTCGCGCTCCTCAATCGCGGGCGCGCGGCCCGTCCGGCAGCCGTACCCTCGGCGCGAGAGGTATCCCAGGCTGCACATGGTCCGGCTTCGGCCCCCGACGGCGAAATGCAACTCCTGCAATTGCTCATCCTTCGGCCCGAGGCACGGCCCAGGGGACGTCTCATCGACCCCGCTACGTTCGAGGAGACGCCAAACCGCCTCCTCTTCGAGACGTGGCTGGAACTCGGCGAGCTCGATGAGCACGTCGATGAGCTGGAGGACGATGTCCGGGAGCGGCTCGCGACAGTCCGTACGACCGCAACTGGCATCTGGGATCCCAGATCCTTTGACGCGAAGCACATCGAGGGCCGTGTAACGGAGATCGCGGAGCGGCTGCGTGTGCGCCGTGCTCAGGCACGTTTGCTGCCAGCCGCCGTCGCTGTCGCCAGCGACCTCGCTACGTCGCGTCGCGGCGGCGCATCGGAGGAAACGGACGGCCTGGCTGCTGAGTTCGAAGAGATGGACGCCCGCCAGCGGGCGCTCTCCCGGCGCGCGAGAGGTGAGACAGCAGGCACGATTGAGCAAAGCACCAGTATGTAGAAGCCGTACAAAACGACGCGCCGACCCATTACTCGGGCGGCGACGAATGAGAGGACCCATATGACTCAGACCTTTGAAGAAGCCGGGATGGAAGAGCTGCTGAACAAGGGCCGTCGCTCCGGACATGTCTCCGCGGCGGAAGTGCTGGCTGCGATCCCTGAGGCCGAGGGCAGCCGCGAGCGTCTGTCTTCCATCGTCTCTCAGCTCTCTGAGAACGGCATTACCGTCCGCATCGACAACGATCTGGACCGCGGGGCAGGCGCTGTCGTCGAGGCCGCTCGCCGCATCGTGGACGAGGCCGTCGGCATCGATGACCCCGTCCGCATGTACCTGCGTGAAATCGGCAAAGTCCCCCTGCTCACCGCCGAGGACGAAAAGCGTCTGGCGCGCGCGATGGAGGAATGGATCCACGTCGAGGCCATCAAGGACGAGTTCCGGAAGACGGAACAGCGCGACGCCACGCCCGCGGAAGTACTGATCGAGCTCTTCAAGCAGTTCCACCAGGAGCGCGCGGTCTACCAGGCAGTCAGCCGCCATCTGGCCCTCCCGCGCCAATCGGTATCGGAGCGCATCGTCGATCCGAAGTTCCGTTCTACGATCGACCGGGAGCTGGATGAAGAGGCGCACCAGGCGCTAATGAAGGAGATGAAGTGGGACGAGGAGCGTGCCTACGCGGCGCTCATTCGTCTCTCGATCATCACTCACATCATGCGCCCCGAGCACGTCCGGTGGGCTGGCGAGCTCGTAGGTGGCGAATCGAAGGTGTTCCCGCCTCCGAAAGGTCTCGCACAGAAGCTCGATGACGAGCACGGCAGTGCGATCCGCTACTACTTCGACAAGATCGTCTACGACGGCGAGCGCTCGGAGCGGCAGCTGACCGAGGCCAACCTGCGCCTCGTCGTGTCCGTCGCAAAGAAATACATCGGCCGCGGCATGTCGCTCCTCGACCTGATCCAGGAAGGCAACATCGGCCTGATCCGCGCCGT
>CAYGHU010000123.1:0-5234 GCA_964349785.1 uncultured Dehalococcoidaceae bacterium
GGGTCGGGGTCGAGGCCGATGCAGAGCAGCGAACGATTGCGGGCGACGGCGGCCTCGTACTTCGCGCGGAAGCCATGGGCGCTCGGCACTGGGGGGGTAGCGTCACTCGTCCCGAGCCTCCCCGAGGTCACGCGTGGGCCTCATGCGGCAGGTGGCTGATGACGCGCAGCACCGGCAGCTCTGCCCCACTGTCGCGCAGCCGCTCGACGGTCTCTTCGAAGGTGACGGAATCGCCGGTGGTGGAGCAGATAATCTCCGCCTCGGCGGCGGTCGCCAAGGGAGTCTCGATACCGTGCTCATCGAGCTGCTGCAGCACGCGGCGCGCGACGGGATCGGCGGGGTCGATGACCTCGACGTCGTGGCCAAGCATTGCCTCGATCGCAGCGCGGAGGAAACCGTAATGGGTGCAGCCCAGTGCGAGTTCGTCGATGCCGGCGCCGGCGAGCGGGTCGAGGGCGCGGTGGAGGAGCCGGTCGACCCGTTCGCCGGCGAGCTCGCCAGCCTCGACGAGGTCGGCGAGGCCGGACATGGGGACCGTCACGACCTCCACGCCGCCGGCGTAGGCGTCCTGCAGGCGGGCGAGACGGTCGCCGCGGGCGGTGGCGGGGGTGGCGAGGACAGCGACCTTGCCGCTGCGCGTGCGCTCGACGGCGGGCTTGAGCGGGGGCTCCATGCCGACGATCGGCACCGGGAAGCGCTCGCGCAGGCGTTCGAGCGCGGACGACGAGGCGGTGTTGCAGGCGACAACGAGGAGGGCACAGCCCTCGGCCAGCAGTTGCTCGGCGAGGACAACGGAACGCGCCTCGACCTCGGCGGGGGTGCGTTCGCCGTAGGGGAAGTAGGCGGTGTCCGCGATGTACCGGACCGGTAACGCGGGCCGGAGCCGGTGGAGCGCGGCGACTACGGTCAGGCCGCCCACCCCGGAGTCGAAGACACCCACGGCGTTGCGCATCGCGACTCCCCTACGAACTTCCGCCAACTTCACTATATCAACCCGCGGGCGTACCGCCTCCCGGCGGGGCGGGCGGATGCGTCTGCTCCCACGCTCGCAGGTCGCGCTCCAGGGATTCGAGGGACTCCTTCGATGGGTAGTGCCGCCCGTAGCGTGCGGCATCGAAGGCGAGGCCGATCGGCTCGAAGGGAGCAGCATCAAGGCGGATGCCCGCCCGCTGGGCGAACTCGATAGGGGTGTCCCCCTGGCCGCGCTCCACGCCCCGGTCGTGCGCGCCGATGACGAGGCGGGCGTAGAGGCGGTAGACGGCGTGGCGGCGGAGCCAGCCGCCGGACCAGCCTGTCTGCGTCCGTCCGCCGAACAACCCCTGGAGCAGCGACCCGAGGCCGCCGCCGCGGGCAGCAGTCGTCCGCAGCTCTTCGCGCTCCTCGGTGAGGTCGCGGCTCCTCGTCAGGTTGAACAGGAGGCGGCTGGCGCGGTAGAGGAGCCAGACGGCGGCGGCGACGGCGAGGACGCGGACCGCCTGGAGTGCCCAGCCGGGCAGGAACCGCCCGTCTTTCTCCTCGGAGGGTTGCACCGTTTCATCGCCGAAGCGGCGGAACTGCTCCGGAAAATCGAGGCTGCTGCTGCCGAGGACGTGTGTCAGCACCCAGTTGACGGCCCAGAAGATAGGGGTCAGCAGCACGAACATCACGCGGCCGATGACGGTCAGGACGATGTCGAACATCGGGTCGAAGGCACGCTGCACATCGAGCGCGGCAAGGAGTCCGAAGAGCAGCGCCGCGACGACGATGACGCCGAGGGTGGTCACCGCGGCGAGCGCCACCGGCGCATCGCGGCCCAGTGCGTCCTCGGACGTGCGGGTGCGGGCCAGATGCGCCGCGGCCAGGGACAGCGCCCCGAGGACGAAGTACGCGAGCGCCGCGAACGCGGGGGCATCGGTACCGACGCCCCCGCCGACGATGGCGGCGAGCAGGACGACGCCGAAGCCGATCGTGAAGGAGCGGAGCGCGCGCTCGTACGTCACCGGCGCGCGGCCAGCGACGAGGAAGCGCACCCAGAGCAGCGTGAGCCCCACCACGGAGACGATCAGCATCGAGTCATGCTTCACCAGATCGGGGTTGGGGTCGGCGATGAACGATGTCGCGTCGACGACACCATCGGCGGTGGAGTCGAGCACGGCGCCAAGCGCGGACTGCTCCCAGACGCGGACGTTGTCGTACACGGCGACGTGTACCAGCACCTGCAATACCACCAGCGACGCGGCGAGCCCAACGGCCGCGTTCAGCGGCAGCGGGAAGCCGGCTTCCGCCAGGGCCCGTACGAGCAAGAACGCCGCGAATGCCGCGACCACCACGACCAGAAACGATGGGCCGCCGACGGCGTGCTCAGCGCCGTCCCGGGCGATGGCAAGCGCCTCGGGGGCGCGGCCGTTGCCCGGGAACGAGGCAGCCGGTGCAACCTGGGTGGCCAGCCGGTCGAAGGCGCCGCGGACGACGGCGGTACCGAGGGCGCGCAGCACGGCGAACCAGGCGACCGCCTCGGCCAGCACGAAGAGGTACATCGAGACGTCTCGCAGGCGGGGGGTCATCGCGCGACCGCCTGCGCCGCTGACCACGAGGAGCGCGCCTCGGCTTCCTCGATGGCGCGGACCACGGGCTCGACCTCCGTCACGGGGATGGGCGCCAGCGGCGTCTCCCACTGGGCGGCCGACGTCTTCACCACGTGGACGAGGTGGCCCTCGGAACGGAGCCGCCGCAGCGTGGCCGCGAGGTCCGGGGACATCAGCGCGGCCACGACGACGACGGTCGCGCCCGCCGGCAGCGCGTGTCCGGGGCGTTCGAGCTCGGCGGCGAGGGTGGAGATGGTGAAGGGCGCGATCATGGCCAGGGCCTCCAGCACACGCACGAGCTGGTCCGAGCGGCTGCCCGCGCCGATGCGGATGGCGCGGTCGGCGTCCGGGAAGGACCCGTTGGCGATGAGACCGATGGCCGCGTGCTCCTCGAAGGCCCAGCGAGCGATGGAAGCGGCCACGACGACGTTGCGTTCAAGGAGCACCGGGTCGAAGCCGAGCCACGACTGGTCCATGGTGCTGACGTTCAACGCGACGACGATGGCCTGCGTCCGCGACGGTTCGTACAACCTGGACTGCAGACGCCCCATGCGCGCCGTGGCGTTCCAGTCGACACGCTTCAGGGGGTCGCCGGGGAAGTAGTCGCGCACGCCGACGACGCGTATGGGGTCCTCGAAGATGCGCTGGCCGCCCGCGCGTTCGCCGAAGGGACGCGCGCTCACGATGCCGAGGTCGGGCAACGGGTAGGTGCGAGGGTAGACGACGATGCTGTCCGTGCCTCGGACGGTCTCTTCGCGCTCGAAGATACCGAAGAGGTCGCCGGAGCGGAGGCGGGCGGGACCCAGGCGGAAGAAGCCGCGCTGCTCCGCATGGAGGGTGAGGGGCCACTCGACCTGTTCGTGCGCGCCGAGGGCGGTGGAACGGACGAGGAGCACGGTGCCGGGCAGGCCGGACGGAGTGGCATGCCCGCCGCTCAGCGGGGTCGCTTCGGGCAGGGATTCGCGCACCTCGATCCAGGGGACGGGGATGCGTTTGCGGTTGGCGAGGCGCAGGCGTACCTCGACGGACTCGCCCATGAAGACGCGGCGCTCGCGCAGCAGGCGCTCATAGCCGACCTGCTCCAGCGACACCCGCGCCCAGAGGCGCGCCATGCCGCCGGTGCCGAAGACCAGGACGCCGAGGCCGATGAGCGGCACCGACTGCGCGGCGAGCCCGACGAGCAGGAGGACGATAGTGGCGCTCACCCAGGAATCGCGGAAGACGGAGCGCATCGCCGCCGGCTCGCGATCTAGGCCGGGTCGGCGACGGGTACCGCGACCTCGTGGAGGATCTCGTCCAGGACGTCGTCCGCACTGCGTCCGCGCAGCCGGGTCTGCGAGGAAAGTACGAGGCGGTGCGCGAGCACGGGCTGCGCCAGGCGCTTCACGTCGTCGGGCCGGACGTAGTCGCGGCCATCCATGGCGGCGAGAGCCCGGGAGGCGCGGAAGAGCGCCAGCGAGGCACGCGGGCTCGCGCCGAGATCGAAGGCGGCATGATCGCGGGTGGCGCGGCAGAGCCGGACGACGTACTCGGCGACGGCGTCCTCCACGTGGACCGCGGGCAAGGTCTCGCTCAGCGCGACCAGTTCCGCGGCGTCGACCACAGGCTGCAATGTGTCGAGGGGAGAGCGCCCCTCGAAGCGGCGGAGCATCGCCACCTCGCCCGCCTCGGCGGGGTAGCCGACCTTCAGGCGGAGCAAAAAGCGGTCGAGCTGCGCCTCAGGGAGGGGGAAGGTGCCTTCGAGCTCGATGGGGTTCTGGGTAGCGAGGACGAGGAACGGCTCCGGGAGCGCGCGCGTCTCGCCGTCGATGGTGACAGTGCGCTCCTCCATCGCCTCGAGGAGCGCCGACTGCGTACGCGGGGTGGCGCGGTTGACTTCGTCGGCGAGGACGATGTTGGCGACGATGGGGCCGGGGCGGAACTCGAACTCGCTGGTGCGCTGGGAGTAGTAGTTGATGCCGAGGATGTCGGACGGCATGAGGTCCGGCGTGAACTGGATGCGGCGGAAGGATGCGCCGATCGATTTCGCGAAGGCGCGGGCAAGCATGGTCTTGCCGGTGCCGGGGACATCTTCGATGAGGATGTGCCCGCCGGCGAGCAATGCCGCGAGGATGAGGTCGATGGGCTCCTCGGCGCCGACGATGACCTGGCTGACGTTCGCGCGAATGCGGTCGGCGGCGTCGCGGATCGCGGCCGCGGAGGCGGACCGGGCGCGCACCTGGACGGACTCAGCCACTCACAGCCCCCTCTGACGCGATCCCTCATCACGCAGGGAATAGGCGAGGAGGATAGCAGAGTGCGAGACGAGCGATGTTGTTTGACCCTCGGAGCCCTCACCCCCGGCCCCCTCTCCCCTGGCGGGGCGAGGGGGAGACGGACGGCCTACCGCTGGATTGTCGATGTTCGTCGCCGCTTCACGGCAAACACGATGAGTGGGGCCAGCAGTGCCGCTGCGAGGACGGCCGCGAGAACGGCCAGCATCGAAGGGTTGTCCCCATCGTCGGAAGACGCCTGTCCGACCCGTATGGGGATGCCGTGCCGTTCGAGGATTCCCTGTGACTGAGCGGTGGCTACGGCCTGAACTCGACGGATGGGGCGGGCGGCGGGCTGGACGCGCTTTCGCCGCCGCCGGGCGGGTCCAGATCGAGCAGCCACGGCCAGCGAGCGCGG
>CAYGHU010000124.1:0-5226 GCA_964349785.1 uncultured Dehalococcoidaceae bacterium
GTCCCGATGACCGTGGCGGCGATCACCGGCACGAGCCCGGCGAGCAGAGACATGCGGCCGCCATAGAGGATGCGCGTGAGCATGTCGCGGCCCTGCTCATCGGTCCCTAACAGGTGGCCGGCGCTGCCGATCGGCTTCAGCCGGTCCACAGGTTGCCCCACCGTTGGGTCGTACGACGTCAACAACGGGGCGCCTACTGAGACCGCCACGAGCAGCAGCAGTACTCCGAGCGCCGCGAGGCCAACGCGGCTGCGCAGGAAGCGCCGGCGAGCCGCCAGCAAGTAGGACTCCGGGGCTGCGGGCGCGTCGACGGCGGCCCATGCGGCCGTGGCGGAGTTCACGGTCATAGGTTCTGCCAGTGCCACCGGTGCCTCCTCTCATGCCTCTTGTGCCACCCGCCCCGGCCCACGCGCCGGCGACGCGCTAGGCCGCGCGCTTCTGCCGCGGGTCGAAGGTCATCTGCAGCAGGTCGACGAGCAGGTTAAGGAGCACAAAGGTCCCCGCGATCACCACCGTCGTCGCCTGGACGACGCGCAGGTCGCGGGCGGCGATCGCGTTGAACACGAGCTGGCCCAGTCCGGGCCACGAGAAGATCGTCTCGATCAACACAGAGCCACCGAGCAGGAACCCCACCTGCAGTCCTGTGGTGGTGAGCACCGGCGAGACGGCGTTCTTCGCTACGTGCAGCAGCACCTGGCGCTCGCGCAGTCCCTTCGCGCGCAGCGTGTCCACGAACTCTGCCTTGAACGTCTCGACGATGCTCGCGCGTGTCACGCGCGCCGTGATCGCGATGCTGACCATCGACCCGGAGATCACCGGCATGACCAGATGCTTCAAGAATGCCACCGGACCGGCGTCGAGGGTCGCCATGCCGCCCGCCGGCAACACCTTGAGCTGCGCCGAAAACACGATCAACAGCAAGATCGCCACCCAGAACGACGGCACCGACAGCCCGACGACCGCGAGACCTGTCACGAACCGGTCGACGGCGGAGCCCCGGTACACGCCGGCGAGCGTGCCCAGTGAGATGCCAATGGTCAGCCCGAACGCCGCCGAGAAGCCCGCGAGCAGCGCGGTGTTCTTCCATGCCGCAGCGATGAGATCGGCGACTTCGCGGCGCCGGAAGGGCGAGTAACCGAAGTCGCCGCGCAGCACGTCGAACAGCCAGTTGATGTAGCGGACTGGCAGCGGCCGGTCGAGGCCAAGCTCGGCCGCCAGCCGGGCGCGGTCGGCGGGGCTAGCGTCCTGCGGCAGCAGGAACGCCAGCGGGTCCCCCGGCAGGATCGACAGCAGCAGCCAGATCACCACGGTCACACCGAGCAACGTCGGAAACGCCATCGCGATCCGTCGGAGTGCCAGCGTCGCCATCAGCGGCCTGCCGTCCCGGACGGCGTCGTGGCCATCACGCAGCGCACCGTGTGCATGGGGCCCACGGTCGTGAGCGGCGGGAGCGCCTCCCAGCAGGCGGACTCGGCCGCCCGGCAGCGGGGGGCAAAGGCACACCCTGGGGGAAGTTTGGCCAGGTTGGGTGGTGACCCCGGGATCGACTCGGGCCGCTCATGCTGCCCAGGGCGGATATTCGCCTCCAGCAGCCCGCGCGTGTACGGATGCTGCGGCGCGCGCACGATGTCTTCCAGGCGACCGTACTCGACGATCCGGCCCGCGTACATGACGGCGATGTCGTCCGCGATCTCCGCCGCGACGGCAAGGTCATGCGTCACGAAGATGATGCCCATGCCCATGCGCTGTTTGAGCTCTCGGAACAGATCGAGGACCCGCGCCTGTACGGTGACGTCCAGTGCAGTGGTCGGCTCATCTGCCAGCAGCAAGCTGGGATGAGAGACGAGCGCCATGGCAATCACGACCCGCTGGCGCATGCCCCCCGACAGCTCGAAGGGATAGGCCTTCAGCCGCCGTTCTGGCGATGGGATCTGCACCGTCTGCAACAGCTCAAGCGCGCGGTCTGCCGCCTCTGCCTTTGAAAGCGTGCTGTGACGGCGGATCGTCTCCACCAGTTGCTGGCCTACCGTGAACACCGGGTCCAGCGCCGTCATCGGATCCTGAAACACCATCGACACCGAGGAACCGCGCATGTCCGTGCGCTCCCGCGGCGACATCGCAATGAGGTCGCGCCCGCCCAGGAGCACTTCGCCGGAGATGCGGGCCGACTTCGGTTGCAGCCCGAGGATGGTGCGCAGCATCGCGCTCTTGCCGGAACCGGACTCGCCCAGGACGCCGAGCACACGCCCGGCGTGCAACTCATATGAGACGTGGTTGACCGCGGTCAACCAGCCGTGTCGCGTCGGAAACTGCGTCATGAGGTCGCGCACCTCGAGCAGCGGCGGGGCGCTGACGCACGCGGCGGGCGACGAGGTCTCGGTCACGGGTCGCGTGGCGGTGATCAGCATCGCTGCTCCTCCTGCGCTGCACCTTCGATGCGCCTCAACCTACGGGCCGGACGTGACGGGCTCGTGACCCCTGTGTGAAGCCCGCGAGTCGCGCCGGCTTCGTGCGCTCTGCACACGCGTTTCCTCCATGAGACGGACGACCACAGATGGACAGGGCCGACATGCCGCAGACGGAATCGTGAAGGCGCCACTTCATCGGCGCGTCACAGCACTGTCACTGCGCCGCAAACGGCATGTCCTACGGTGACGCGCATTCACGTTGCCCGCGCCTTGCGGGCGGAGTCGCG
The DNA here is from genome assembly GCA_964349785.1 of uncultured Dehalococcoidaceae bacterium. Taxonomy (GTDB): domain Bacteria; phylum Chloroflexota; class Dehalococcoidia; order UBA2979; family UBA2979; genus JAIBBD01. Next base: position 2,696 of record CAYGHU010000124.1, read on the forward strand.
GAGGTCTGCATGCGCACCCGGAAACTGATGTTGGTGCCTATCTTGCTCACCCTCCTGGCCTCGGCTGGGCTGACCGCGTGCGGCAGCGGGTCCGGCGGAGATCAGGACTCTGCCTCCGGCTCCCCCGCCGCGAACGCGGCGCCCGACCGCACCGGGTCGGGAGGCACACTGACTATCGGCATGACGGCGGGGAACATCCCGCTCCCCAACACTCCGCCAGACCAGGGGTTCGAGGGACGCCGCTTCGTCGGCAACCAGATTTACGACGCACTGTTCCGCTGGACCATCGATCAAGGCGACAAGCTGCCGGACGTCGCTCCGGCACTCGCGGAGTCCTACACGGTCTCGGACGACAAGCTGTCGTGGACCTTCAAACTCCGCCAGGGAGTGAAATTCCACGACGGGACGCCGTTCAACGCAGACGCTGTCGTCTTCCAGATGCGCCGGATCTCAGACAAGTCGTTCGAGTTCTATGACGCCACCGTAGCGGCGAGCAACGTCTCGAACGTCAGCTCGATCGCAAAGACCGAAAAAGTCGACGACTTCACGGTGAAGTTCACCACGAAGGCGATTAACGCCCTCCTCCCGTACGACCTGGTGTACGTCTACTACTTGAGCCCGGACGCGGTGAAGAAGTACGGCAACGCGCAATACCAGAACCACGCCACCGGGACCGGCCCGTTCAAGGTGACGAAGTACGTCGACGGCCAGGTGATGGAGTTGGAGGCGAACGCCGACTACTGGGGCGGACGCCCGAAGCTCGACAAGATCGTGCTCAAGCCGATGCCGGAGCCGGCCACGCGCCTCGCGGCGCTGCAGTCGGGCGACATCAACTGGGCGGAGCTACCGCCGCCGGACTCGGTAGAGCTGCTGAAGTCCAGCGGATACCAGGTGGTCCTGAAGGAGTACCCGCACGTCATCACCTACCAGTTAAACCTCAACAAGCCCGCGCTGAAGGACGTGCGCGTCCGCCAGGCTCTCAACTACGCGATGGACAAGAAGGGTCTGACCACGCTGATCAATGGCGTGGGCCAGCCAGCCACCCAGTACATGTACAAGGGGCACCCGTACTACGACCCGTCGTGGGAGGGATACAGCTACGACCCGGCCAAGGCGAAGAGTCTCCTCGCGGACGCTGGTTATGCCTCCGGCCTGAAGCTCAAGATCGCCTACCCCACCGGGGGCTCCGGAAACATGTTCCCCGGGCCGATGAACGAGAAGTTCAAGCAGGACCTGAAGGCCGTGGGCGTGGACGTGGACCTCGTCCCGCTGGAGTGGAACACGATCATCAGCGGATTCCGAGCCGGGTTCGGCAACTCCGACTGGTCGCAGTACGACGGCATCTACTTCTCGACCGCGCCGGTCTCACCGATCGCCGCCTTCCGCGGGTACACGTCCGACTACATCCCTCCGAAGGGATGTTGCAACCCCAGCGGCTACTCCAACCCGGCTGCGGACAAGCTCTACGCAGAAGCGGCCGCGTCGTTTGACCCGGCGAAGCAGACGGAGCTCCTGCGGCAGTTCCAATCGACGATGATGAAGGACGCTCCCGTCATCACGACCGTACATGACCTCAACCTGCGCGCGCTCGCGCCCGCGGTGAAGGGCTTCGTGCAGTCGCAGTCCTGGTTCGTCGACCTGAGGGAGGTCTGGGTAAAGAAATAGCCTTCTGGGCGCCAGGCCCGGAGGCCGCAATAAGAGGCCGTCCGCCCCGCAGGGCAGGCGGCCTCTTATTGCGGGAGGCCCAATTCATCGAGTCCCAGCGCCCGCCGGGACTCGTTCAGGGTACGGCTCGGTGCAGCAGTTGATCCTGGCCCCACGGATCTTCGGCACGGCACGGCACGACGCAACGCTGGCGTCTCTTGCGGGCACGAGGACGGCGTGAATCGGGGGAGCCCGGAAGACGCGCGACGGTGGCGCTCATCCCTTCCGTTCCCCGCGAGGGCGTTCGGCGGAACCGAAATGGCGGCGGCATCTCGGATGTCATGCACTGTGGCACGCAACAGCCGTTAGGATTGACCGATGCCGACGCGCCTCGCCCGCTCCGCCATCTTCGCTGCGGTCGTCGCGGTCGCCCTCGCGGGTTGCGACTCGAAGACGGACGAGACGCCGCCTGCCGCCCCGAGCGCGACGGCGGCAACGAGCACACCGCCCGCTGCGACCTCGACCACGCCCCAGCCCTCGGCGACCCCGCCGGGGGCCCTGTCAGGCGCCGCCACCGAGGTGATCCGCTACCTCCCGGCGAAGCCGGACGCGAGCACAGCACAGGATGGATCGTGTTTCGCCCGCTCTGCCGCGCTCTCCTGGCGCGAGGACACCTATCGCTGCATCGCCGGGAACTCGATCAGCGACCCCTGCTTCGCGTTGCCGGACACCTCGATGGTATGCGGGGCGAACCCGACGAAGGCCGACGCCAAGCCGTTCCTGATGCGCGTGAGCGGGTCGCTGCCCTCGGGGGCCCCCAACGCGGCCCAGATCGAGGCGGGGAAGAAGAACGGATGGCTCGTGAAACTCCCGGACGGCGCCGTCTG
>CAYGHU010000125.1:0-5209 GCA_964349785.1 uncultured Dehalococcoidaceae bacterium
TCGCACAGCACGGCATCGACGCTGTCCGTCGCTTGCGGCAAGCGCTCCGCGTCTCCGATCTGAAACTCGACGAGATGCTCTAGGCCGCCGCTCTCGGCTGCCGCATTTGCCGCCTCGATGTTCGCAGCACTGAGGTCGACCCCGATCACCCGGCAGCCGAGTCGCTCGGCAAGCGCGAGCGCGGAAGCGCCCCGCCCGCAGGCGACGTCCAAGACGGTGCTGCCCCGGCCAAGCCCCATCAGCGTTGCCAGCCTGAGCGTCAGCTCTGTACCGCCCGGATGAAACGAGTCGCCGAGCAGCAGTCGAGCCCATGGCCCCTCGTAGGCGGTGGCGCAGCACTGCTTGAGGGCGCGGGGATCCTGTCCACCACCAGGCTGTGCCCACGTCATCACAGGGGGTCCCGTTTGAAGTCGAAGGTGATCGGTGGCGCGACGTACTCTCGTCCCTGCCGGCGCGCCTCGATGCGAGCGCGTTGCTGCCCGGCGAGCTGATCCATTGCCTGCTCGCGGTACCCGACCGAGTTGTAGGCGCAGAACGGGATCTGCTTGCCGTCGGGCAGCAGGATCTCCTTGCAGCACTTCATGACGTTCTTCTGGTTGAACGTCCATGGATCCATGAAGTCCTGCAGCATGATCATGATGAAATGCCGGGACAGGTCTCCCGCCCCGAGCGACGGCAAGTCGCAGGCGGAACACGAAAGCAACAGGTCGTCGGCCGAGCGCTCCGAGCCGGGCAGCGACGACGTGGACCACAACCCCTCGAGGGCGGTGCGGAGCTCGTGGTTGAGGTCGGGCACGGCGCGGTTCGTGATGTAGTCGAGGTAGTCCTCGACGGCCAGCAGGCGCGGCAACGGCGTGACGCTGCCGTCGTCCTCATCGATGTAGGCGTAGGTGACAGCGTTGCAAGTGGGGAAACAGCAGGGGATCGGCACGAAGTCCGAACGCAGGAACTGCTGGGCCGTCTGCTCTTCGATCCAGCCGAGCACGTCCGGGATCGTGACCCGCTGCATCGGGTCGTGTGTCGGATGGCGGCCGGCATGGAATGCCGGCTGGAAGTTGATGCCACGCACGGCCGGATGCTCGATCGCGAAGCGGACGATACGCCCCACCTCGTGGTCGTTCACGCCCCGCTCAATCGCGGGCACTAACACCACGTGCAGCCCGATCTCGGCGAGCCGGTCCAGCGCGCGCAGCTTCTCCCGGAGCAGCCCGGCCTCCCCACGGATGACGCGATACGTCTCGTCCTCGAACCCATCGAACTGGAAGTAGATGGCCGGTCTCACCGCGGCGAGTTCGCGTAGGAATTCGTCGTCGTTTGCGATGCGGCGGCCGTTCGTGTTGATCATGACCAGCGGGATGCCCCGTGCCTGGGCCGCCTCGATCATGGGGATGATCTCTGGATGGATGGTCGGCTCGCCACCAGAAAATTGCACTACGTCGGGGTGCCCCTCGGCGGCGACGAAGCGGTCGAGGATCGTGTGGACCTCCTCGAGCGCAAGGCTGAACCCCGGTCCGGCGTTTGCGAAACACAGCGGGCAGTCCATGTTGCAGCCGCTATTGACCTCGATGATCCCCACACACGCGTGCTGTTGGTGATCCGGACACAGGCCACAGTCATGCGGGCACCCTTCGACGACTTCCGTCGCGAACTCCAGCGGGAGACTGCCTGGCTTGTTGAAGCGAGCGTTGCGGACGTAGGCCTCGGCGTCCCCGTACACGAGTGATTCGAACTCCCCGTGGGCCAGGCAACGCTTGCGCATGTACACCTTCCCGGTGCGCAAGATCACCTGCGCGTCGACGGTCCGCCTGCAGTCGGGGCAAATACTCCTCGTCAGCTCGTAGAAGACGTAGTCCGCCGTGGCCTTCTCGCGCGGTGCGCTCGGCGGTTGATCGGGCTGGACTGAGGTCGTCATAGCAACCTTTCGTTCGGATTAGTCTGGCCAAGTGACGCACATGGCGCACCGGAGATCAGTGATGTCGATCACTGCGGACACCATGAACGCGTCGTGCCCTCTGATCGCCGTAACCTCGGCCAGTTCTCGGTGATGTCGATCACCGAGCGAACGCTCATGCCGGAGTATCGATGGGTAATGGATACTCGCACCTCGCCCGGCATCGATCTCGATGGGTACCGCTTCGAGACCATGGTGGTACGCAGGTGGACGTGGCCACTGCGGCGCAGATGCGCGCCCTCGATGCCGCCGCCCGCCGAGGTGGCGCTGCACGGGCTCATCCCGTTGAGACGCAGGGTACAGGCCGCCGAACGAGAGGGCCTGACCGGATAGCGACGGCCGGCGGCGGGATTGCGAAATTCAGCCGCCGATGCGCAGGGCATAGGTCCGGTACAGGAAGGGAATTCTGATTGCACCGGCGAGGTTGAGCCCGAGGACGACCAGCATGACTCCGGCAATCTTCTCGATCGTCGAGAGGTTGTCTCGCACTAGCGAGCCGAGCACGCCGAGGGAGGCGCCGAGTATCACGAAGACCGCCGAGAACCCAATCACGAATGCGAGAGCGTGTCGGAACGTAACGCCTCGGCGCTGCCCGGACCCTAGTTCGTCACCGGTGACGCCCGCCAGGTGCCCGAGATAGGCGGGCACGAGTGGTAAGGAGCAAGGCGAGATGAAGGCAATGATTCCAGCGAGGAAGGCGGCTGCGAATCCGAACGGGCCGTGGACGTTGATGCCCTCGATCGCGCCTTCCGCCTCGGTGACGGTGGAGGCACCTCCGGCAAAATACTGGTTGAAAATCGTGAATCTGTCTAGAAAGATCAGAGTGCCGACGAGCATCACCAACGCGCCCGCGAACAGCTCGATATATGGCAGGAAACGCTCGACGCGCTTCGTTCCAGTCATGACGTGACCAAGCGCGAGTCCCGCGATCAGGAACGGGACGCCCAGACCCGCCGACCATACGCCCAAAAGCAAGGCGCCGTGTACGACCGTGCCCGATGAGGTTGCCAGCACAAGGATCGCGCCAAGTATTGGTCCGATGCAGGGTGTCCAGCCGATGGCGAAGCCCGCCCCGACGGCAAACGACCTTGCATACCGCACCGGCACGGGCACAGCGGTGGGTGCTCGTGTCCTCATTGCGGTAACGGAAGACTCAGAGCTGACATTCGGTGGCCCTCGAACTCGCAGCGTCAAGTCTAGATCCGGGAGTATCCGTGTTCGGTGACCGCGGTCACGGTGCGGCTACGATCAGCTCGATATGATTGCGTCATGCAGCTTGATGTGTTCGTTGGGGCAGATTGTAGGTTCTGCGAGACGTCACAGGCGATCGCGGACGACCTCGCACGCCGGTACCCGCAGCTCGTCGTCCGAGTCGTCGATGTGGCTGCGACGGGGGCGGAGGTGCCGGAATCGCTTGTTGCCGTCCCCACCTACATGCTCGACGGCCGCGTTGTCTCTCTGGGGAGCCCTCTCGTCGATGACCTGGCGGCGCTCATCGAGGCTGCTTCCCGCGTAGACCACACATAGCCTTCGCGCGCGAGATCCCCGAAGGTGTCCTATGTGACCATGATCACATACTGCTCTTAAGGCTGATCCCTACCGTTGGTGTCAGCACGTCCGCAGGACGAGCAGTGCTCGGACGCTGGTCGAGTATATCTCCGTCGGAGGAACCAACGATGCTCAGGAGACTGATCGGAGGCAGCAGACCAGCGGTCGTGGAGGATCATTCGCGCGAGGGGAAGATGCACCTGCTCGAGGAAGCGGACATCTTCCGCTACCTCAGCCATGCGCAGATGGAAGATATCGAGCGCATGACGACCATGACCACCTGCCGCAAAGGTCGTGCACTGTTCGGTCTGGGTGAGTCCGGCGAAGCGTTGTTCATCCTGAAGCGGGGTAGGGTTCAGCTCTCCCGCATGACAGAGGACGGTCGCCGCATCGTCACCGCGATCCTTGAGGCTGGCTCGGTATTCGGCGAGATGCCGATGCTCTCGCAGAGCATGCAAGGGACGGCTGCCGAGGCACTGGACGACTGCACGCTGTGCGTGATGAGCCGCCAGGACCTCGAGACGCTGATCCTGGCCAATCCCCGCGTGGGGCTGAACATCATCCACGCCCTCTCGGAGCGTGTGGCGGAGCTCGAGCGAAGGCTGGAGATGCAGGCGTACCAGCCCGTGACGGAGCGCCTGGCTTCGACGCTGTTGCGACTGGCGGGCGAGGGCACCGTTATCTCCGGAGCCTCCCACCAACAGATCGCCGAGACGATCGGCGCCTCGAGAGAGACGGTTACCAGGGCGCTCGGTGACCTTCGCACGCAAGGCCTCATCGACGTCAGCCGGTCCCGGATCGCCATCCATGACCGCGCAGGCCTCGCTCGTGTAGCGCACACCGAGTAGTCACGTGCGAGTTGACATGCGCCGCCTGGTGCTCGTTGTGCTGCTGGCGGGGGCCGCGCTCGTCCCGCTGTACCTATTCGTATTCCCGACCGGCGCGGACGAGAGTCGGGGCCTGGGCAACCCACAGCTAGTGGACACGCCTGCTTCGCTGGGCCTCAAGGTTGGGCTGAAGGATGGCGAGGTCGCCCCCGACTTCGAAATGTCAACGCCCGACGGGTCCCGCTTCCGGCTCAGCGACCTGCGTGGGCGGCCTGTGGTCATCAGCTTCTTCGCCCTCTGGTGTGGGAGCTGCCTGTCCGAGATGCCGGTCGTCAGGGCCGCCCAGGAGGAACGCGGCCTCGACAGCTTCACGGTGCTCGCGATCAATACCGGTGAATCCCGCGAGCGCGCGCTGGAGTTTATCGACATCATCGATGCCCCCTTCCTCTGGGGGCTCGACTTCGACCTCACGGTGAGCGATGCCTACGGTGTGCACGGCTTGCCGTACACTATCTTCATCGATGCAAACGGCATCGTCCGTACCACCTACACGGGCGCAACCAACAAAAGTCGCCTGAGTACGTACCTCGACGCCATGCTCGCATCTGCGAAACCTGCCCCACTGCCCGACGAGCTCAAATTCGTGACCAACATCCCGCGGGAACACGTGCTTCATGTGGACGCCCGTGGTGATGATCAGCTAGTGCTGACGTCACGGCGACTCCGCTGCGATTACGCGTACTGCGCAGATTCGATAGCTGCGGCACTCCGCGGGATGCCCGGCGTGGTAACGGTGCTTGCAGCGCAGAATCCAGGCACAGGCGAGCCGGCACTCGAGGTCCGCTTCGCGCCGTCCGAGGTCAGCCAGGACGCTATCGTGACC
>CAYGHU010000126.1:0-5125 GCA_964349785.1 uncultured Dehalococcoidaceae bacterium
CCCCACGATCACCCCCTCGACCCCGCACTCAGCGAGGCGCCGCAGGTCATCCACGCGCGACACGCCGCCCGCCGCCACAACGGCCAGCGGCACGTTTGAGGTCAATCGTTCGTACATCCCGAAATTCGGGCTGCCGGCGACGCCATCGCGGCTAATGTCCGTGTACACGATCCTCTGTACCCCGAGTTGCGCCAGCTCCTCGATGAAACGGACGGCATCGAGGTCGGTACCCTCGGTCCACCCTTCGAGGCTCACCTGCCCGTCACGGGCATCGACTGAGACGATCAACCGCTCGCCCGCTGCCTCGATCGCCTGGCGCAAGAACTCCGGGTCTTTCACCGCCGCTGTCCCGACAGCGACCCGCTGGACACCGCCTTCGAGTGTCGAACGCAACGCATCGAGGCTGCGTATACCGCCACCGGTCTGCACCGGACAGCTCACCGCCTGTGCGATGGCGCGCACGATGGCCGCGTTCGCCTGCCTGCCATCCCGCGCCCCGTCGAGATCGACGACGTGAATGCGCTCGGCGCCCAGACCGGCCCAGCGCCGCGCTGCGGCGACGGGGTCGTCCTCGAACACCGTCTCACGCGCGTAATCGCCCTGCGCAAGGCGGACGCAACGGCCGCCACGGATATCGACGGCTGGGATCACCTGCATCGTGTTGCCTCGTGTCATGCGGAGCCGGTGGAGATGGCCGCTGCGGGCGCGATCGACCCATGCTCCAGCGCGAGGCGCAAGAAGTTCGCGTACAGTCGCAACCCGTCCGCACCCGACTTCTCCGGGTGGAACTGGGTCGCGATGAGGTTCTCGCGCCCCACCACCGCCGGGAAGCGCGCACCACCGTACTCCGCCTCGGCGATCACGTGTGCCTCGTCGGCTGGCTGAGGGTAATACGAGTGCACGAAGTAGAAGTACGCGTCCTGAGCAATCCCTTCGAAGACGGGATGGGCGTCGCGCACATGTACATTGTTCCACCCCATGTGCGGCACGGTGAGCCCGTGTGGGAAACGCACGATTCGCCCCGGCAGCACGCCCAGACACTCGTGCTCGCCCCCCTCCTCGGAGACATCGAACAGCGCCTGCATCCCCATGCAGACGCCGAGGAACGGCCGCCCCGAGGCGATGTACTCCCGGATCGGCTCCACCAGTCCGCCGGCGCGCAGGTTTGCCATCGTGTCCGCCGCCGCGCCGACGCCCGGCACGATCAGCGCCTTCGCATCGGCCAACGCCCGAGCATCCGATGTGACAACGGCGTCGACGCCCGCATGGGCGACCGCGCGCGCCACGCTGCGCAGGTTCCCCGCCCCATAGTCGACGATGACAACGTCCGTCACGCCATATGCCTCCTCAAGAAGTCTTGTCGTCCAATTCTAGCAGGCGGCAACCGCTATACTTGCTGAGGATGACTTCGACCGGCACGCAACGCGACCTGGAGCAGGCACGCCTACGCGTCGAGGAACTGCGCTCCGTCATCCGCTATCACGACTACCGCTATTATGTCCTCAATCAGCCCGAGATCGGCGACACCGAGTACGACCGCACCTTCCGGGAGCTCGTAGACCTCGAGGAGCGCTTCCCAGAGCTCGTCACTCCCGACTCGCCCACACAGCGCGTCTCCGGCGAGCCATCCCCGGCGTTCGGCGTGGTGGAGCATCGAGAACCGATGCTCTCCCTGGGCAACGTCTTCGATGGCGATGAGCTGCGGGCATGGCATGCCCGCGTCGCCCGCCTGCTCGAAGACGACCGGTTCGCGATGGTCTGCGAACCCAAGATCGATGGCCTCGCGATCTCCATCGTGTACGAGCAGAGACGTCTGAAGGTGGGGGCCACGCGCGGCGACGGCATGCGCGGCGAGGACATCACCAGCAACCTCCGCACCATCCGCTCCCTACCGCTCGCCGTCCATATCGACCCGGCCCCTGCCGCGTTCGAGGTACGCGGCGAGGTCTACATGTCGAAGGCGGAGTTCGGACGGCTGAACGCCGAGCGCGCGGCCGCCGGCGAGCCGCTCTACATGAACCCGCGCAACACCGCCGCTGGCTCGCTCCGCCAGCTTGACGCGTCCGTGACAGCCTCGCGCCGCCTGGAGCTGTTCGTCTATCAGCTTGGATGGCTGGAGAGCTCAGACCGTCCGCCGACGCACTGGGACGCACTGGCATGGATGCAGGCCGCCGGCTTTCCCACCAACCCGCTCGCGCGGCGCTTCGAAACCCTCGATGAGGTCGCCGCGTTCTGCGAGGAGATCGGAAGGACGCGTGACAACCTCCACTACGCCATCGATGGCGTCGTCGTGAAGGTCGATGAGATCAACCTGCAGCGCCGGCTCGGCACGGTCGGCCGGGAGCCGAGGTGGGCGACCGCATACAAATTCCCCGCCGAGCAGGCCGTGACCCTGCTGCGCGACATCATGGTCTCGGTCGGACGCACAGGCGTGCTGACACCGTTCGCGGTCCTGGAACCGGTATTCGTCGGCGGCGCAACCGTGAGCGTCGCCACGTTGCACAACGACGAGCAGATCCGCCTAAAGGACCTTTACATCGGTGACGACGTGGTAGTGCAGCGCGCGGGCGAAGTGATCCCCGAGGTCATCGGGCCGGTGCCGTCGAGACGTGAAGGCCGCGAACTGCGCCGCTTCCAGATGCCCACGCATTGTCCGGCCTGCGGCACACCTGTCGAGAAGGATCCGGCGCAGGCAGCGACCTACTGCCCGAACCGCGCCTGTCCATCGCGACTCGCACGGTCTGTCGAGCACTTCGCCTCCCGTGGCGCCATGGACATCGAGGGGCTGGGCGAGCAGCTCGCGGCGCGCCTCGTCCGCCTCGGTTTCATCCGCGACCTCGCGGATATCTACGAGTTGCCGAGTCGCCGCGAGGAGCTGCTGGAGCTCGAAGGCATTGGCCCGAAGACCCTCGACAACCTCTTCACCCGCATCGAGGAGAGCAAGACACGACCGCTGCGACGGCTGCTCGTCGCCCTCGGCATCAGGCACGTCGGCGGCGAGACTGCGCTCGCGCTCGCCGTGCACTTCGGTAGCATGGACGCGCTGCGGGCCGCCGCAGTGGAGGACATCACCGCCATCGACGGCATCGGCCCTGTCGTGGCACAGTCCATGCACGACTACCTGCACGACCCCGAGTACGCTCCTCTCATCGATCGCCTGCGGACGCTGGGAGTGCGGATGGACGATGAAGCTGCGGCTCGCGGTGGACCGCTCGAACACGAGACCATCGTCGTCACGGGATCGCTCGATCACTGGTCGCGCGACCGCGTCGAATCACTGATTAAAGAGCTCGGTGGCAAAGTAGGCGGCAGCGTGACAAAAAAGACGACCCTCCTCGTGGTCGGTGAAGGCGGCGGCTCGAAGCGCGCGAAGGGTGTCGAGCTCGGTACACCTATACTCGACGAGGAGCAGTTCGTCGCCTTGCTGCGCGACCGCGGATGGGACGGGGATTGAACGTGGCCACCGAAGCCGAAGTCAAGCGCTTCCGTACGTACCTCCAGGACGAGGTCGATGGCGTGTACTACTACCGCACGCTCGCGGGCCTGGGCGAAGACGAGCAGATGCGCTCGATCTATTCGAAGATGGCCCAGACCGAGGAACGCCATCTGCAGCTCTGGCGAGACGAACTTGCGAAGGCGGGCGTCCAGGTCCAGGAGGAATCGCCCTCGCGCCAGGCACGGCTCCTGATGTGGCTCGCGCGCCGCTTCGGTCCCGACGTCATCCTGCCCGTGATCAAGGCGAAGGAGACCGGCGCCGACGTCATCTACGCGGCGGAGCCGACCGCCTCCGCCGCCGGCCTGCCCGCCGATGAGCGGGAGCACGCGCGCGTATTCGCCGTCCTCGGCGCCAACCGGGGTGGCGTCGCCGGCTCCACCATCGGCCGCATCGAGGCGCGGCACCGCTCACTCGGTGGCGGAAACGCGCTGCGCGCCTCCGTCCTGGGCGCGAACGACGGCCTGACATCGAACCTGGCGCTCATCATGGGCGTCGCTGGGGCCAACCCTGGCAATGCCACAGTCGTCCTCGCGGGCGTCGCCGGCCTGCTCGCGGGGGCGTTCTCGATGGCGCTCGGCGAATGGATCTCCGTCACCTCGTCACGCGAAGCCGCCGAGGCGCAGATCGCGGCGGAGCGCGAAGAGCTCGAACGCATGCCCGAAGCGGAGCAAGAGGAGCTCGCCCTGATCTATCAGGCGAAAGGCCTCCCCGAGGCACAAGCCAACGAGCTCGCTGCCCGCATCATGACGGATCCAGAGTCCGCGCTCGGCGTACTCGCGCGGGAGGAGCTGGGCATCGTCCCGGAGGAGCTGGGGGCGCCGTGGACGGCCGCGCTCGCCTCGTTCATCCTCTTCGGCATCGGAGCGCTCTTGCCTGTGCTTCCGTTCTTCTTCACCGGCGGCGTGACCGGGATCGTCCTGAGTGCGATCCTCGCGGGCCTCGGCCTATTCGTCCTCGGCAGTGCCATCACGCTGCTTACGGGGCGCAGCGCATGGTACTCGGGCGCGCGGCAGCTGATCCTCGGCCTGGTGATCGCCACCATCACCTTCGCCATCGGCTCGCTGATCGGCGGCGTGGCGGGCATTTAGGAGGAGCGGCGCGTACCCTGTGACCGGCCGCGAGGACGATAACCCGGGAACAGCGCCGTGATTGTAATCGCCTCGACAGTCCCGGTAACACTATCTTCACGCCGCGTGTACGCACCGTTAACGCGGCGCTGGCAAACTCTCTTGTAGGACGACAGACCGACAGCAGCTCGCGTCCTGCTCATCTGGCTCCGGAGGAGCGGTGAGTGCTGCGAACATGAGCGGCAGGCCGGGCCGCCCCTCTCCCGCGCCTGCCGCATCCATTCTTCGGATGCCGCATCTCTGCTGCTACACCGGTACCGAGGACTCACAGGCCCGCTTCACACCTGCCCTGTGTCCTCGCCTGGCGGGTGGTAGTGGTGGACGTGGTGGCTGCCTCGGCGGCGCTGGAGTTCGCCGCTCACGAGGCCGTGGTTGGGGGCGAGGATAAGCGCGGCGAGGAAGCACGTGGTAGCGGTAAGCACGATGGTGGCCCCGGCCGCAGAACCGGCGTGGTACGAGATGTACAGGCCGCCGATGCCGCTCGCGACGCCGATGAGCGCGC
>CAYGHU010000127.1:0-5075 GCA_964349785.1 uncultured Dehalococcoidaceae bacterium
GAGCCCGCCGAGGAAGAGGCCGATGACCACATAAGGGTCGTTCAGCAAGAAAACGACGTGAAGGTCGGGGAAGTACCGTCCAAGGTCTTCCGTATAGGCAGCGAACAAGACAAGCGCCGCGAGACCCGCAGACCCGATCGCGTACCCCTTCGTGACGGCTTTCGTGGTGTTTCCGACCGCATCGAGTGCGTCCGTCACCTCGCGCACTTCTTCCGGGAGCTCGGCCATCTCAGCGATGCCGCCCGCGTTGTCGGTCACCGGCCCGTAGGCATCGAGCGCGACAACCATGCCCGCAAGCGCGAGCATCGTCGTCGCGGCGACCGCTATGCCGAACAGGCCCGCGTTCAGAAACGCGACGATAATGCCCACGCAGATGACGATCACAGGGAGCGCGGTCGCCTCCATCGAGACTGCCAGGCCCTGGATCACGTTCGTCCCATGACCAGTCGTCGAGGCCTTCGCCACGCTCTTGACCGGGCGGTATGTCGTAGCGGTGTAGTACTCCGTGATCCAGATAATGAGCCCGGTAATGCCCAATCCGACCAGTGCGCAAACATAGAGGTTCCAGCCATGGACCTCGCCGATGTCGCCGTCGATGAGATCACCAAAGCCGAACATCAACTGGATGACGATGGCCACGAGGATGGCTGACAGCACAGTTGTGACTAGGAAGCCTTTGTATAGGGCGGGCATGATCGCCTGGCTTGCACCGAGGCGCACGAAGAACGATCCGATTACCGAAGCGGCGATGCACACCCCACCGATCACCAGCGGAAAGAGAAGCATCTCCTCCTGCGTGTCGCCAACGAAGTAGGCGGCGGCCAGCAGCATCGTGCCGACCAGCGTGACCGCGTACGTCTCGAACAGGTCGGCAGCCATGCCGGCGCAGTCGCCAACGTTGTCGCCAACGTTGTCGGCAATGACAGCGGGGTTCCGAGGGTCATCCTCAGGGATACCTGCCTCGACCTTGCCGACCAGGTCAGCGCCAACATCGGCGCCTTTCGTGAAGATGCCGCCGCCAAGCCGGGCGAAGATGGATATCAGGGAGCCTCCGAAACCGAGGCCAACCAGTCCTTCGATGATGTCCTGCATCTCGCTGGCTGGCTCAAACCACTGACGCAGCAAGATGTAATACAGCGCAACGCCCAAGAGCCCCAGGCCCACCACCAGCATCCCGGTGACGGCGCCAGCACGGAACGCGAGCTGCAGTGCGGGATTGAGACCCTTCCGTGCCGCTTCAGCCGTCCGCACATTTGCCTGCACAGAGACGTTCATCCCGATGTAACCAGCGAGCCCCGACAGCACCGCGCCAATGACGAAGCCCAGAGCGACGTGGACCCCGAGCAAGATGCCCAGCAGCACCGCAAGGACCACGCCGACGATTGCGATCGTCCGGTACTGCCGGTTCAGATACGCCTGCGCTCCCTCGCGGATCGCGCCCGCGATCTCCTGCATGCGCGCATTGCCGGCATCGGCAGCCAGCACCAAGCGGCTCATCGCCATTCCATACACAAGCGCTGACACGCCTAGAACGACGACCAGCAAATACGTGAGTGTCATGCCAGGATCCGCCCCTCCGACTCCGCAGGCACATAGCTACCCGGCGTCCTCGCAGGCGCCGTCATGAAGCAATCTGCGGCGGAACATGCCAGAAGCCAGCGTATCGCGCAACCGCATACGCTAATTGCGCAGGCAAACTCCATCGCGCCGAGGGCGATCAACGGCATTTCCCGAGGAGTGGAGTGCCGCTGGGAATCTCACCCGGGAACTTCTCATTCCACGCTGCATTCACGATCGCGACAGTGCTCCCAGGAAGATAGATGACGAAGTTACCCACATCGTCGGTGGTCCAAAACGCCCCTGCGGCCGGCGGACAGGCAGCCGCCGCCACCAGATCGAGAATCGTCCCCCCACCGAAGATGACCAACTCGAAACCGCCTTCTGGAGGGATGGCCCCGTAGGTAAAATGACCCTGCGAAACGTAGGCGGTGACATTCCCGACGGCTGCTGTTGAATGCTGATTCGGATCCGTAGCCGTCACGCGGAACTGCAATATGCCAGCGTTATTGGGGGCGATAAAGCTGGCCGTCGGCCCATCGACACTCAAGACGACTGGCTGCCCGCTCAGTTGTTCCCATTCGTATGCAATCGGCAGCCCTTCCGGATCCTCTGCGGTAACCCGCAGGATCATTGAGGATCCCACAGGTATCGCCTGTTCCGCTGGCAGGACGATGGTCGGCAACCGATCCACCCCATACAGATCCTGCAATCGCTGCTGTTCGCTCTCGGAAGGGATCAGATGACAGGTCTCAGGCTTCGCCATGTTCACAGACGAGTACATGAGGTCATCGGAGTTGGTGCTATGCCCAAACCCCAACGCATGGCCCATTTCGTGAGTCAGTGTCGATAACAGACAGGCGGGGACGTTCGGGAACCCGGACTCCACAATGATGTCTGCCTCATCGATTCGCCGGATCGTCGGACCGGTCGGAGGCGCCCAGGAGATCGAAGACTCGGTAAGCCCCAGCGTAGAACCGCTGATCACATCGCGAGCATCGTCGAACGCGATCTGGTTGAACCCATCGCGTCGCTCCCAGCGTGTCCCAGTGCAATCGCCGACATAGCGAATCCCGATCGCGGCCTCCACGCCGTTCCAGACCCCCGCAGCCTGACGTATGTATTCCCGAAATTGATCGGCGCTCAGCCATACGGGCAGGTTCTCTACAAAAGTGCACATCTCCACCGGGCGCTTCGAGGCGGACCACTGCGCGGGCGGTGACCCGCAACGAGGCGGCGATTCCCCGGGGTCACAGTCACTCAGATACGGGACGGGGTAGCCGTTCGCCAGCTCCACGGGCGTCCCATTGACGTTGAACGAGTCAATAGTGACTGTCTCTTCGGTTTCGCCGTGTGCGAGACGGATGTCCAATCCGCCGAGGGCGGACATGCCGAACACGAGCGCCAGCAAGAAGGCACCGCCCGGCCAGCGGCACGACCTGAACAAACGGAAAGCACGAATCCACGCCCGTCGAGTCACCGCGCCACACACCCTCTACCCCGCCTGCTCCACCTTTGCACTCGGCTACGCTTCCGCATCCACTCCGCAGAGCGAAATGGCTACCCAGAACGTGCACGACCCGCTGCACAGGCAGCCAGCGCGCTTCCAACGCTACCACAGTAGAGAAATACGCCACTAATCGAGGCTGGAAAGGGCGCCCGCTTCCGCGTCGGCAAGGGGTGGCGCCCCATGGAGATCCCGGAGACGGTTAATGCGGTCGAGTATCGGAGGGTGCGTCGAGAACAGGCCCTTCGATCGTTCTTCGAATTTCTTGATCGGATTGACGATATACAGATGCTGCGTGGCCCGATTCGCGACCTCCAAGACCTCCTGGTCACCGGAAATCTTCGCGAGCGCGCGCTCCAAACCCGCGGGGTTGCGAGTGAACTCCACAGAAGTCGCATCGGCGAGGTACTCGCGCTGCCGGCTCACCGCCAGCTGTACAAGACGCGCGAAGACGGGCGCCAGGATAGCAAGGACGAACGCGACCACGAGGATGATCGCCTGCGCCCCGCCTCCGCCTTGGTTATCACGGGAGCGGCTCCGTCCCCCGAACCCGCTCCACCAGGTCCATCGCAAGAAGAGGTCTGCTAACAGGGCAATCCCGCCCACCAGGACTCCCACAAGCAACGCGAATCTAATGTCGTAATTGCCCACATGACCCAGTTCATGCCCGATCACGCCCTGCAGCTCTTCGCGGTCGAGTTTGTCGAGGAGACCCGTGGTCACCGCAATCGAGGCATGCCGCGGATCACGTCCGGTCGCAAAGGCGTTCGGCGCACTATCGTCGATGACAAAGACGCGCGGCATCGGCAGGTTGGCCGCAATGGCCATCTCACGCACTACGTTTACTAGCTGCGGCGCGTCCTCTTCAGAGACCTGCCGCGCCTTCGATGCGGCCAACACAAGCGAGTCACCCTGGTAATAAGAAACTAGAGATAGGAACGTAGCCAACAGGACGGCGAAGCCGGTGATGAATAGCGCGCCCGCCAGCTCTCCCGTCGTGCCGAAGCCGATGGCAAAGCCCAGCGCCCCGAACAAGACCCCCACCGTCAGCATCAGCAGGAAGGAGTTACGCCGGTTTGCGCCCTGAAGCGTGTAGAAAGTGCTTGCCACGACCGCTCCAGCGCTCGTGCGCTATCGCAGGCTGACTGTCGGCACCTCAGCCGCTTCTGGCTCGGCTTCGAAGAACTCGCGAGGTCCGAAGCCAAACATCCCGGCCATGATCGCGTTCGGGAACGTGGCGATGCCTGTGTTGTATTCGTAAACGGTGGCGTTGTAGTGCTGCCGTGAGAAGGATATCTGATTCTCCGTCGTCGTCAGTTGCTCCTGCAGCGAGAGCACGTTTTGATTCGCCTTGAGATCGGGATAGTTCTCGACCACGGCGAATAGCGAACGCAGCGATCCGGTCAGTTGGTTCTCCGCCTGCGCCGCCTGTGCGGGCCCTTGCGCGCCCGCAGCCACAGCGTTCGCACGCGCCTGTGTGACCTGAGTCAGGACCTCCTGCTCGAAGCCCATGTAGTCACGTACCGCATTGACCAGATTCGGGATCAGATCATGCCGGCGCTTGAGCTGGACATCGATTTGCGCCCAGGCTTCATCGACACGAAGCCGTTTGCGTACCAACCCGTTGTACATGCCGACAACGATCAACGCGAGAACCACGACGATCGCGACGATGACCAAGATGACGATGAGCGTGCCGTTCATATGGCCCTCCTCGGGCGTATTTCCCTGGCCTGAGGAGTATACGTCGCCGGTACAGCCGAACCTACTGTTCACAAGGATTCAGACTGTTTCGTCCCTCGAGCAGCGACGACGTGGTCGACCCAGATCAGCGAGACGCACAGGCGCCTCTGACTTACCCCTGCTCGACACCCCCGCCGCAATGCGCGCCATGATCCATCCTCACCCGGACGCCTGTCCCTTGGCCGACGGAGCGATCAGACGCCTCGTAACATTCGAGGCACATAATCGTCCCGGTGATCGCCATCGCCTCTTCGCCCTGCCGGATCCG
>CAYGHU010000128.1:0-5049 GCA_964349785.1 uncultured Dehalococcoidaceae bacterium
AGGTGGGAGCGGGGCGAGGGGCCGGGAGGGGCAACCCTGCGCCATTGCTCGGCGTTTCCGTATATATAGCCGCCCCCCTACCATGATCGTCAGCCGCCCACACCCCTATCGAGGAGGCCCCGTGCCCGCACGCAAGACTATCGCCGAAGCCGCCGCCGCGCAGAACCGCCGGCGGTCGCGCCTGGTCATGACGGTGATTGGCGCGATCCCGATTGTGATCCTGGTGGTTATCGGCGGCGTGTTCCTGTACCAGCGCGGCACCGAGCTTGGGCCGGACGAGCTGCCGTCCTCGATCGGGAGCGGCGAACGTAACGATATTCAGGCAGCCATCCAGCGCTTCTACGACGCGGTGAACCAGTACAATCCTCAGCTGGTCGTCGAGGGGATGGCCCTCGATGAAGGCGGGATCAGGCAGTCGGACCTCCTGCGGCTCACGATGGAGATATCCGCCCTGCTTTCGGAGCAGCTGAAGTTCACCGCCGGGACGCTGGGCGCCGTCAGCATCGATAAGGAGGCAGAGGCCGTCACCGCGCGCGTGGTCACGAACTTCGGCACGAAGGACTTCGTGCTCAAGCGGCGCGATGGCCAATGGCGAATAGCGGGGCAGCCAGACGTGAGCGTGCCGCAAGAAGCCGGCCCGCTCCGCCTGGAGTGGGAAGTGCTGAACTCGTTCCGCCCCGACGACGGCAAGGCGCTTAACGTGGCGGGGCGGATCAAGAACACGGGCGACCGCATGGGCTTCATGCTCAACATTGGCGCCCACATCGATGACGGCAGCGGCGGCACACTCGCGACCGGGGGCAACCCGCTGCCCAGCTCGCCGTTCCTCCATCCCGGCGAGGAGGCGTACTTCCAGGTCTCATTCCGGGAGTCCGACGACCCCGCGGCCGCGAAGCTCGACCCCGCGCGCGTGGTCATCGTGCCGGACTTCCGTCCGGCCGGTCCCGCTGACGAGGCCGTGGTGGTGAAATCGCTGCGAGTCAACCCGAAGACGCTGCTCTGGCGCGCGGGCGGTGGCCTGAGCGTGACGGTCGCGAACGACGAGACGCGTGAGGTCGAGACCACTCTGGCCGCGTATCTGCGGGATGCCTCCGGCCGTTTCATGGGCGTGCTGCCCCTGCTGGTGGGGAAACTGGGCCCGGGCGAGGTGCGGACACTCGAAGTCCCGGCGTCGCTGCCGGCGGCGCTGGCGGGCGTCGCGACGCTCGACTTGAACGTGTACGGGGCGGTCCGGCGTTAACCTTCCGGCCCGTCCGGCGTTTCCCCCATTGCGCACCGCATACGTGCGGTAGCCGTCCGTAGCGACGGTTGCTGGTACGATGCGTGCGCGGTCCGCGCTCCGGCAGGGAAGCCACGCTCATGTGACGTCCCGCTCGAGCGATGCCACCTGAGCCCTGAACGCGCGCCGAGGCGCGTGGGGCGGCTACCGAGCAGGAGGCGGATCGATACGCGGAAAGCTCATCACCGAGCGTCAGGGCAAAGGAGGAGCCTCAGGGATACGCGTACCGGGTCCAATGAACAATCCTGTTCACCATAGGAGAACACCTTGATTCGGAAACTATTTGCGGGTGCTTCGGTGCTCGCCGTGGCTGTCATCGCGGTCATGCTGATGACCGTGGGCGGTTCGGCTAAGCCCGCTGAGGCCCACGTCCTCGGCGTTTCTGGCGTCGCCCAGACCCCGAGTGGCTCGATCACGTTGATCACTATCAACGCTATCGACGACCACGGGGACCTCTACGTCACTGCCAGCGCTGGCACCTACGTAGCCTGCTTCGGCTACGGCGCCGGCCCTTGCTTTGACTACGGCGCCACCACGTTCCCCCTCCCCATCCAGTCATTCTTCATCGATGACGGTGGCACGGACACCAGTGTGGTCGAAGCGATCTGGTGGGCGCCTCCGGGCTTCCCAGGCGGCGCGGTCATGTTCACCGCCTGCCAGCAAGACCAGAACGGCTGGCCGTTCTGCAGCGCCGCGAAGACCTTCACGATGCAGATCATGGGCGCACCGGCGTCGATCAGCCTGAAGGCGCAGCGTGGCTACACCAACGAGAGCAGCGTCTGCGCTGATACCCCGGTCTACATCATCGCGGCGACGGAATACACCTTCAACAACCCGACGACGTTCAACAACGACCGCGCGATCATCTGCGCGGACGTGCGTGACTCGGCCAACCACCCGCTCGTGTTTGAGCCGGTTGCCTGGATGACCACGGATGGTTGTCTGACCGACGCCACCACCAACACTCTGTTCAACGGCCTCACGCACAACCGGCTGGCCTCCTGTGGCGTCGGCGCCAGCGGCGATGTCGCCACTGTCACCGCGAACGCCGGTGTGGTCAGCAACGCTGTCCAGGTCGCGTTCGGTGGCGACCCGGTCAAGTGCTCGGTTGTCACGACCCCCAACCCGTTGGATATCGGTGACACCGCCAGCGTCACGGCCACGTTCCTTGACGCCAAGGGCAACCTGGTGCCGGACGGCATCGTTGCGCACCTCGAAGAGGTTGACTCCGGCGACGGCGCCGACAACGTCGACTTCGTCAGCGTCCCCGAGGACACCGTCAAGGGCGTAGTCCAGGGCAACATCATCGCCGCCATCGCTGGCCTGACCACGGTCGCGGCGAGCATCGAGACCATTGCGGGCGCTGACCCGACCTGCTCCGAGGCTCTTGAGCTCACGGGCGACGTGCACATGCACGAGGGTGACGGTGGCATCCTGTACGGCAACAAGCCGCCCGCGGGTGGTGGATTCGGCACCTTCGCCTTCGGCGGCGGTACGTTCGAGCAGCTGCTGCTGGCCTCGGGCTGCCCCAAGGCGACCGCTGTCTTCTTCTACAACAAGCCCAGCGGCAGCTTCGCTGTCTGGATTCCCGGCACGGACGTGTCGACTGTGAATGACGAGATCTTCACGATCTTCCCGAACGAGCACCAGCCGATCCCGAAGGGCACCATCTTCACGGCGAAGTGCAAGTAGTAGCGTAGGAGGCGCAAGCCAACTCGCTTGATTCGGAAGTCCTCGGGTATTGGCCTCGCGCCAGTACCCGAGGACGCATTCACGTCTTGGCGGGAAGGCGTGCAATCCATCGCAAGACCGCACCCAAGGAGTTACTGAATGATTCTGAGCAGGGCAATGACCCGATTTGGGCTCGTAGCCGCTGCCGCCGCGCTGATGCTGTCGATCGGACTCGCGACCGCGGGTTCGGCGAACGCGCAGGTGCTCCCGGCAGTGCTCTACGGCAAGGGCCTCACGGCCGGCCAGACCGTGGCCGCCTCGATTGGCGGCAAGGCATGCGGTTCCGCCACGGTGAACGCCGCTGGCGAGTGGACGATGCAGATCGCCCCGGACAACGCGTGCGCCCCGACGGCGAACGCCGCGATCAGCTTCACGGTCAACGGCCAGTCCGCGACCGCGTCGCCGGCCGCGACGTGGGCCTCGGGCGGGACGCCTTCGGACATCGCCAACGGCTACAAGCTGACGGTGACCCCGGCCACCCCGACCGCGACCGCTGCCCCGACGCAGACGGCCACGGCCACCGCTACGTCGACTCCGGCTATCGCCACCGTTACCCCCGCCCCGCCGAAGACCGGTAACGCCGGCCTCCTCGGCTCGGACGGTGGCAACGGCGGCATGTGGCTGCTGCTCGGCTTCGCGGCTGTCGCTGGTGCGGCTGTCGCTGGCCGCCAGCTGTACAGCCGGCGCAACGGCTAAGCTGACGAGGTGACGGGAGCGGTATGCGATCGCGAGCACTGACGGTTGTCATTGCGAGCATCGCGCTGCTTACCGGCTTCGCGTTCGGCCAACAGGATGCGGGCGGCTCCAGCGTTTCGGCGCAGGAGCCGCCCGCTATCTTCTACGGCTTCATCTCCAGCCCCCACGATAGCCGCGAGGCGGCTCCCACCCGCGTCCGCGCCACCATCGGCGAGACGGTCTGCGGCACCGCTGACATCGCCGCCACCCCCGAACTCGGCATCGGCTTCTACACCATCGAAGTGGCCTCGGCCAAGGAGAAGCCCGGCTGCGGCACGGACGGGGTCGCCGTCCAGTTCCGGCTCTTCAGCGGCGAGCTAGACGCGGGCGTACCGCTCGCCCAGGCGCTGTGGTCGCGCGGCCTGCACCGCCTCGACCTTTCCGCGCTCGCCAGCGAAGGCGCGGGTTCATTCCTCGGCGAGCTGCCGCATGGCCCTGGCGGCACGCAGCTGCGCTGGGCCGGCGCTTCCGGCGTCTCCATCGAGGACGCTATCGCGACCATCCCCCGCGAGGTGGAGGCGGTCTTCCACTGGCGCGTGGACAGCCAGAGCTGGGACTACTACTTCGGCGGCGCGCCGCTCTCGACAGCCACCTACCATGTGGTCGATGCGGACGATATCGTATTCGTGCGGGTGAAGTAGCTTCCCTCACCCCCCGGCCCCCTCTCCCCTGGCGGGGCGAGGGGGAGACGGAAGGGCGGAGGCGGTCCTCACTCTCCGGCCCGCTCTCCCTCGTGGGGCGAAGGGGGGATGAGATGAGACGGAGGGTTGGCGCCCGTCGCTCGTGCATGCATCGTCTAGTGAAAGAGGAGACCCATGATCCGGAAGTTTGTTGGCACATCGATCATCGCGGCGGCGCTCGCCACGCTGTTGCTCGTCATGCCCGGCCAGCAGGCCGGTACCGCCGAGGCCCAGGCCGGCACGATCATCGGCGGCAACAAACCGCCCATCAGCGGCGGACTCGGCACGTTCATCTATGGCGGGGGCAGCTTCGCGCTGATGGTCCAGGCCAGCGGCTGCCCTACGGAGACCTCGGCGTTCTTTCACAACAAGGCTGACGGCAGCTTCGCGGTGTACATCCCCGGCACGCAGGTGTCCGTCGTGAACGAGGAGGTCAACACCTTGTTCCCGGGCGACAACATCCCGCTGGGCACGATCTTCCTGGGCCGCTGCGTCTAGGCCCTCAGCCCTCAGCCCTCACCCCCCGGCCCCCTCTCCCCTTGCGGGGCGAGGGGGAGCGGATGACTACAAACGATGCGGTGCGTCCCCTTCGCTCATGAGGTGGGAGCGGGGCGAGGGGGAGCG
>CAYGHU010000129.1:0-5007 GCA_964349785.1 uncultured Dehalococcoidaceae bacterium
CTCGTGGTGTTGATTGTTGGCATCGTGACCGCGCTGGCGCTCGCGATCGACGTACTTACGCCGACCTCGGCCATTCGGTCTGGTGGCTGGTGGCGGAACCAGATCGTGCTCGCGATCACTTTCATTGGTGTCGGCATTCCCGTCTGGGCGTACTACTGGTCGGATATTCAGAGGGTGGTCGCGCGGACAGTGGCCGAGCGGATGTCGCTCGCGCGCCGCGTGTACCTGTTCGCGATATTTGGCGTCGCTTCGTTGGTCTTCCTCGTAGACCTCACCATTGTGCTGTTCAATCTGTTCGATGCGGCCCTGGGTGACGGGCTGTCCCGCGAGGTCTTCGTCGACAGCCGCTGGAACGTGGCACTGGTGCTCACCGCAAGCATCGCGGCGGGATATCACTGGTTGGTGCTGCGGGAAGACCAGCGTGCCTATGTACACGAGGAAAAACCGGAGATACGCGGCCCGCGCGACGTCATCCTCCTCACGGCGGGGGACGCCGATGCCCTGATTCGCCGCCTGGGCGAACTGCCTGAGGTGAGGTTCCACGTCTGGCGCCGAACTGGTGAGGCCGGACGGGAAGCAGAGCTGTCGCCTGAGCGGATGACCGCGCTATGCGAACAGATCGAGAAGACGCGAAGCAACTGTCTCGTCATGGTGTCCGACTCCGGGGATGTTCATCTGGAACCATTCGAAGCAGATGAGGCCGCCCTGATCGGCAGCCCTTGAATCAAGAGGCATCGCACTCTCTCAGGCTGCCGCCCGGGTGATCCAAGCCGTCCGTTCGCGCCTATCGCCCACCGCACAAGCCGGAATACGATGCCCTGATGGGAGATGATGGATCGGGACGTCGCAGGCTCATCGTAGGCGCCGCGGGCAGGCGAATCGCCCGGCGTGACCTACTCAGGGGCATTGGCACGATCGGCATCGCCGCCCCGCTGTTGATCCCGTTCCGGATCCCGCCGGCGACGTTCAAGTTCGATATCGATGGAGAACCCAACCTCAGGTCCGAAGCCCGGCTTCCCCCTGCCGAGTTCCTTGCCCACTACAGGGACGCGCTGCGCACGAGGAAAATCCGAATCGGCTGTTCCTTCTCTCCGGAGTACTTCGGGGCCGCCGCTGACGGAGGACAGCCGGGCAGCCACGAGGTCGCGATGCGGGTCCTCCGTGCCGCGGTCGAGGATGTCGGCATAGCTGACATTCGCCTCGGCCTCCGCTGGGACAACCTCGCCCCGGACGGTGTCACCATCACTTCATTCTACAAGCCCTACCTCGATTACTGCTTCAGCCATCCGGCCGTCCGCTCTGTGGCCCTCGATATCGGTCCGATTAAGACGTTCCGCTGGCCCGAAATCCATGTCCCAGACACCGTCCTCGACAGCCTCCGCAAGGTCCCGAAGAAGACCGCGACCATCACCCCCGAGATGGAGATCGCCCGCCTCGCGTTGGCCCATGCCCAACGCACCGTCGACTACCTTGGCCGCGAGTACGATGGCGAGAAGCCGACATTCATCAGCGTGAACGAACCGTTTCACGGCTTTGGCCGTTTCAGGTGGACGATGAGCGAGGCGTACATCGAGCAGTTCCTCGACATCGTCTACGGCTCCGGCTACTTCGAGGATGCCGGCCTGCTCATCAACTCCGCCCAGGGGATCGAGCTCAATCGCATCGCTGACTTCTTCGAGACGCTGGTGCGCAAGCGTCCGGCTCTCAAAGGGCATCTCACGAGTGGCTTCGACATCTATCCGTTCCTGCCGCCGGTGTTGGACTTCCCCGTCGTCCGCGAAGTGACCGCAAACGTCCGCCGGATCAGGCGGGACTGGGATGACCAGGCCGCGATGAACTTGCGCCGTGCGCGCGATCCTGCGGTCGGCTATCGCATCGAGATTACCGAAGCCCAGGCCGAACCGTTCGGGCGACAGCAGACTGTCGGCAACTCACTACCCCATTACCAACACGTCCTCGCCCAATGCATCGACCGCATCCTCGACCCTGCTCAGGACGAGTCCGTGATCCGCCTCTTCGGCATCGAGTATCAACTCCAGACCGTCTTCTCTGGCGCCGCCACCGCCGCCAACCTCCAGATCCTCGACGTCACGCGGCAGATCAACGGCCTGCATTCTGCTTAGTCATCGCGAACGAGGAGCTACCCTCCAGTACGTCGCTCATCGAGGAGACACGCCCTGTCAGATCTCGGCAGAGAGGGCCTGAGATGCCTGCGGATCTGCTGCCGCCCGGCGCGAGCACGTCCGTTGTCTACCTGATAATCCATGCTCCAGTCGTCTGAGGAGGTCGTATCGTAGAACCATGCCGAACCGAATCACCAGCGAGACGGAGTCCGCCGGCCCACCATTGATCGAGGAGGAACGCCTCAGGCTGGTGCTGGCCGGAGGCGATTTAATACGCGGCCTTACCAGTGCTGAGGCTGTGGAACGGCTCGCTCGCTACGGCCCGAATGACCCAGCACCTGTAGTGAGGCTGGGTTGGCGCCCACTACTACGGCGCCAGATCGAAAGCGCGCTCATTCTCGTCCTGTTCGCTGCGATGTTTGCTTCGTTCGCGCTGGCGGAGTGGCTGAACGGCATCGCCATCGCCATCTCCATCGTCGCCTCGGCAGGGCTGGGATTCGCACAGGAGTTCCGCTCTGAACGGGCTATCGAGGCGCTGGAACGTCTGACGGCGCTGAAGGCCGAGGTGATCCGCGATGGCTTACGCGACGAAGTCTCGGCACTGGAAATTGTCCCCGGCGACCTGATCATTGTTGGCGAGGGGGACACCATCCCGGCCGATGCACTCGTGGTCGAAAGCCACGGGTTGTTTTTGAACGAGGCGGTCTTGACCGGCGAAGCGCAGCCGGTCGCGAAGGAGTCGCAGGCCGACGGATCGGGCGGGCTCGGCTCCGCTGACCGGCTGTCAGCCGGCACGACTGTCCTGGCCGGCAGCGGTCAGGGGATCGTCCATGCCACAGGCCGTCACACAATGCTCGGCACCATATTTGCCTCGCTCGGGGAAGAGCGGCGCCACGAGACGCCGCTCGAGCGCCGCTTCGAGGAACTCGGCCGTCGTCTCGTCGTAGTCTTTTTGATCATCACAGGTGCATTGGCTGTACTCGGGATAGCACAGGGGCGTGATGCTCGTCTCACTGTAGAGATGGCGGTCGCGCTTGCCATCGGCGCCGTCCCGGAGGGGCTGCCGGCGGTAGCGACAACTTCGCTCGCCATCGCGGTGCGCCGACTCGCCAAGCGTCGCGTCCTGGTGCGGCAACTCGATGCCGTCGAGACACTCGGCTCGACCACAATCATCGTGACGGATAAGACCGGGACCCTGACCGAGAACCGTCTCGTGGTGCGCGCGGTCGTACTGCCTTCAGGGGATCGAAGAGACTTCCCGGCGAAACTGCAGCCTGTATCGACAACGGACGGTCCTGAACAGTCGATCCCGGCGGGGTGGGAGATCCCATCGCAAGTCATCCTCTTTGCGGCATTGTGCGGAGAGGCGGCCGTGGAGTTCGACGAGGAAGACGGATGGCATGCGCACGGTGACCCCTCAGAGGCCGCGATCTCGTATGCCGCGGCGGCACTGGGATGGCATACGTCGGAGCTCCGCCAGCTCTTCCCACGAGTGGAGACGACGCCGTTCACGGCTGAGCGCAAATATATGCGGACAGTGCACCGATCCAGCGACGGACGGATCGTCGCCGTGAAAGGCGCGCCGGAACAGGTTCACGCGCTGGCCAGAGAGGGCGGTGAGGTGCTCCTCGAACAGGCCCGGGTGCTTGGCGAGGGTGGATACCGCGTTCTGGCCGTCGCAACCGGCCCAGACGACGAGCACCTCGAGGTGATCGGCGCCGTAGTGCTTGAAGATCCGTTGCGGGCCGATGCCAGAGACGCAGTCGAGGCATGCCGGGCGGCCGGACTGCGTCTGATGCTCGCCACCGGCGATCAGCTTACGACCGCCGTCACGGTTGCGCGCGAATCGGGACTGCTCGATGACGACCAGGAGGCGGTCGAAGCCCGCCATCTCGACATCGCAGGACTCGACCGCGTGGCGGTCGTCGCTCGAGCGACGCACGCCCAGAAGGAGGACATCATCCGCGTCTTGCAAGGTCGTGGCGAAGTAGTGGTGATGCTCGGCGACGGCGTGAATGACGCCCCGGCCCTTCGTGCCGCGGACGTAGGCGTAGCAGTGGGACCAAACGCGACCGATGTCGCCGTCCAGGCTTCGCAGGTGGTGCTGGCTGATGGTCAATTATCCTCGCTGGTGGAAGGGATACGCGAAGGTCGTCAGAATGCCCGCAACCTCCAGCGTTCGATTGTGTACTTGCTTACGGCAAGCTTCGCGACGATCGCCGTTATTAGCCTGGGGATGCTGCTGGATGACGACCTGCCGCTGGGGCCGCTGCAGATCCTGTGGCTCAACCTTGTAGTACACGTGTTCCCGGCGCTGGCGCTCGCCACGGGTCACGAGGATGGACGGATGGATGGTGGCCCCACACGGACATTCGTTGTGGGTATGACCTGGCTAGAGATTGCATGCCGGGCCTCGTTAATCGCTATCGCTGCTGCCGTGATGTTCGAATGGAGCGGAGAGCAGGAGTATCCGCTCGAGCAGCAGCAGGCGTTGGTGTTCGCTACGGTGGCGATTGCGTTACTCGGACAGTCGTTCCTCATTGGCGTGCCGCATCCACGGTTGTTGCTGACCCGGCTGCGACGGCTTGAGTTATGGGGGGCGATAGCGATCAGCGGAGCGTTCCTTATGGTCGCTCTCTATGTACCGTTCATGCGCGATGCGCTCGACCTGCATGCGCTGAGCTGGGGCGACTGGGTGGCGATCAGCGGCGCCGCATTCGTGGCAGGCAACTTGACGCAGGTGGGTACGGCCACGCTCAACGCCCTGTCGAGACGACGATGGTAGTGCTCCCGATGTTCCGCAGTCAGAAGCCGTGCCGGCACCCTGGTTTTTTCAGGACGTTCAGCCCCTGACCCCTCAGTACGGATGCATATGCTGGATTGG